>NZ_JACBEZ010000070.1:0-2985 GCF_013391465.1 Acinetobacter sp. SwsAc2
TATCTAGCTTTATAACTAAATCAAGTTGTTTGCAGTGATTTGAACCACAACACCAACTGTTTGGGTGTTGTATAGTCAAGCCTCACGAGCAATTAGTATTGGTCAGCTTCACATATCACTATGCTTCCACATCCAACCTATCAACGTCGTAGTCTTCAACGGCTCTTTAGAGGACATAAAGTCCTAGGGAAATCTTATCTTGAGGTAGGCTTCCCGCTTAGATGCTTTCAGCGGTTATCCCTTCCGAACATAGCTACCCGGCGATGCGACTGGCGTCACAACCGGTACACCAGAGGTTCGTCCACTCTGGTCCTCTCGTACTAGGAGCAGATCCTCTCAAATTTCCAACGCCCACGGTAGATAGGGACCGAACTGTCTCACGACGTTCTAAACCCAGCTCGCGTACCTCTTTAAATGGCGAACAGCCATACCCTTGGGACCTGCTTCAGCCCCAGGATGAGATGAGCCGACATCGAGGTGCCAAACACCGCCGTCGATATGAACTCTTGGGCGGTATCAGCCTGTTATCCCCAGAGTACCTTTTATCCGTTGAGCGATGGCCCTTCCATACAGAACCACCGGATCACTAAGACCTACTTTCGTACCTGCTCGACTTGTGGGTCTCGCAGTTAAGCGCGCTTTTGCCTTTATACTCTACGCGTGATTTCCGACCACGCTGAGCGCACCTTCGTACTCCTCCGTTACTCTTTAGGAGGAGACCGCCCCAGTCAAACTACCCACCAGACATGGTCCTCGCTCCAGATAATGGAGCAGAGTTAGAACCTCAATATTACCAGGGTGGTATTTCAAGATTGGCTCCACCGAAACTAGCGTCTCGGTTTCAAAGCCTCCCACCTATCCTACACAAGTAAGATCAAAGTTCAATGTCAAGCTGCAGTAAAGGTTCACGGGGTCTTTCCGTCTAGCCGCGGGTACACCGCATCTTCACGGCGAATTCGATTTCACTGAGTCTCTGCTGGAGACAGCGCCCCCATCATTATGCCATTCGTGCAGGTCGGAACTTACCCGACAAGGAATTTCGCTACCTTAGGACCGTTATAGTTACGGCCGCCGTTTACTGGGGCTTCG
The DNA here is from genome assembly GCF_013391465.1 of Acinetobacter sp. SwsAc2. Taxonomy (NCBI): domain Bacteria; kingdom Pseudomonadati; phylum Pseudomonadota; class Gammaproteobacteria; order Moraxellales; family Moraxellaceae; genus Acinetobacter; species Acinetobacter sp. SwsAc2. The sequence goes on from NZ_JACBEZ010000070.1 coordinate 1,090, forward strand.
ATCAAGAGCTTCGCTTACGCTAACCCCATCAATTAACCTTCCAGCACCGGGCAGGCATCACACCCTATACGTCCACTTTCGTGTTTGCAGAGTGCTATGTTTTTAATAAACAGTTGCAGGGGCCTGGTTTCTGTGGCTGCCAATAGCTCAAGGAGTAAATCCTATCACCGTCGGCAGCGTACCTTCTCCCGAAGTTACGGTACCATTTTGCCTAGTTCCTTCAGCAGAGTTCTCTCAAGCGCTTTGGTCTACTCGACCTGACCACCTGTGTCGGTTTCGGGTACGATTCCTATGTAACTGAAGCTTAGAGACTTTTCCTGGAAGCATGGTATCAGCCACTTCACTGTACAAGTACAGCTTGCTATCAGTTCTCAGCATAGAGTACCCCGGATTTGCCTAAGATACATGCCTACAACCTTCCACCTGGACAACCAACGCCAGGCTGACTTAACCTTCTCCGTCCTCTCATCGCATTACATAGAAGTATTGGAATATTAACCAATTTCCCATCGACTACGCCTCTCGGCCTCGCCTTAGGGGTCGACTCACCCAGCCCCGATTAACGTTGGACTGGAACCCTTGGTCTTTCAGCGTGCGAGTTTTTCACTCGCATTGTCGTTACTCACGTCAGCATTCGCACTTCTGATACCTCCAGCATACTTCTCAATACACCTTCATCGGCTTACAGAACGCTCCCCTACCACTTGCAATAAATTGCAAATCCGCAGCTTCGGCATATAGTTTTAGCCCCGTTACATCTTCCGCGCAGGCCGACTCGACTAGTGAGCTATTACGCTTTCTTTAAAGGGTGGCTGCTTCTAAGCCAACCTCCTAGCTGTCTATGCCTTCCCACATCGTTTCCCACTTAACTATAATTTTGGGGCCTTAGCTGGCGGTCTGGATTGTTTTCCTCTTGACTACGGACGTTAGCACCCGCAGTCTGTCTCCCGGATAGTACTCATTGGTATTCGGAGTTTGCATCGGTTTGGTAAGTCGGGATGACCCCCTAGCCGAAACAGTGCTCTACCCCCAATGGTATTCGTCCGAGGCGCTACCTAAATAGCTTTCGGGGAGAACCAGCTATCACCGAGTTTGATTAGCCTTTCACCCCTATCCACAAGTCATCCCCTGGCTTTTCAACGACAGTGGGTTCGGTCCTCCAGTTAGTGTTACCCAACCTTCAACCTGCTCATGGATAGATCACCCGGTTTCGGGTCTACACCCAGCAACTAAACGCCCTATTAAGACTCGATTTCTCTACGGCTCCCCTATTCGGTTAACCTCGCTACTGAATGTAAGTCGCTGACCCATTATACAAAAGGTACGCAGTCACCGAACAAGTCGGCTCCCACTGCTTGTATGCATGCGGTTTCAGGATCTATTTCACTCCCCTCACAGGGGTTCTTTTCGCCTTTCCCTCACGGTACTGGTTCACTATCGGTCAGTCAGGAGTATTTAGCCTTGGAGGATGGTCCCCCCATATTCAGACAAGGTTTCACGTGCCCCGCCCTACTCGACATCATCATATAAGCCCTTTCGTGTACAGGACTATCACCCACTATGGTTGCACTTCCCAGAGCATTCCACTAGAACTTATATGACTTAATGGGCTTTTCCCCGTTCGCTCGCCGCTACTGAGGGAATCTCAATTGATTTCTTTTCCTAAGGGTACTGAGATGTTTCACTTCCCCTCGTTCGCCTCGTATGACTATGTATTCATCATACGATACCTGCCTTATGACAGGTGGGTTTCCCCATTCAGAAATCTCCGGATCACAGGATATTTGCCGCCTCCCCGGAGCTTATCGCAGGCTATTACGTCTTTCATCGCCTCTGACTGCCAAGGCATCCACCACATGCACTTAATTACTTGACTATACAACCCCAAACAGTCGT
>NZ_JACBEZ010000071.1:0-2873 GCF_013391465.1 Acinetobacter sp. SwsAc2
GAGCTACTCTTTGTATCTTTCCATGGTTTCGCATTTTTTCTAGGTGGAATCACCGCATGCGCTTGCCGATCTGCAATGACCTGACGGCATTGCTTGGTGTCATAAGCTCCATCGGTATAAACAGAGTTAATCCGCTCATCTTGTGGAATCTGATTAAGTAAATCACCAAGCACCTGTGAATCACTGACATTATTGGTTGTAAGCTGAACTGCTCGTATTTGCAGGGTTTTAGCATCTATACCAATATGAAGTTTACGCCATTGGCGACGATATTCAGGTCCATGTTTCTTGCGTTTCCATTCGCCCTCACCTAGAAACTTCATGCCTGTAGAGTCCATGAGTAGATGCAGCCCATCGCTACTTTTTTGGTAGCTGATTACAATATCAATATGCTTTTGTCTTCTACAAAGCGTGGTGTAATCTGGAGCTATCCAATTTAATCCGCAAAGTTTAATCAGACTTTGCACAAAGCCAGTGACCATACGTAAAGACAGACGGAATAAGGATTTAATCATTAAGCAGCATTGGATGGCTGCGTCGGAGTAGGTTTGATTTCGCCCTTGTTTGCCTTTTGATGGCGCATACCATTGCGTAGCAGGATCAAACCAAATGGCAATATTTCCGCGACTCATGAGTGCTCGGTTATATGCGGGCCAATTGGTTGTGCGGTAGATTTTGTGTGTAGGCTTCTTCATTTGAAAATTATATCGCTGAAAAACCCTTTACAGATAGGTTTGTGCAACAAAGCCCAAAGAGAAGCCTTTTAAGAGCTACTAAAATTAATATAATATGCCTTATAAGAAATCTGAAAAAAACAATTTAAATCAATATTTTAATGTGTTTTTAAAAAATTCACATAACAGCCATTATGTAAAAAGGCTTAATCAAAATAACCTAAAATTGCTAAAGTAGGTATAAAAAAGATCGCAAATACACCAAAATATTGAATCATCTTCTTATGTCTGAAATCTCGTTTAGAAATGATCAAAAGCAAAGCTGAAAAAGAAATGACTATTAATGTCCATGAAATTGAATACATACTTAAATCCTAATTAATTATGTTGGGCTTTAAATTTCTCTAAAATTAACATAATACACCTTATACGAAATGCGTTATAATTATCCTTATAATTCAACGCTGTAGTTTCAATTTTCTAGCCCAGTCGTCAATGACTGGGCTTTTTTTATTACTTTTCACGTTCCACGCCTAGTCTTTAATCAATGTTCCACGATTTTGATTAAATAAACTGAATAATTCAATCTGCAGAATTTAAGCGATTATCTTGAATAAGATCACTCAACTTACCTTCAAGCGATTCGATTTTATATTTCAGAGACAAGATTGAATCTTTTAAACGTGAATTTTTAGGTGCATCCGGATTCTTTAATTGATTAAAAACCTCTAATAATTCGCTGTGATGAGTGCTTAACCTTTCAATGTCACTTTCAATAGCCATTCTTGGTGTCCACAGAGCAAGTAAACTTTGCTCATAATCTTTGAGTTCTTGATGACTCATTGCATCTAATTCAGCCTTAGTTCTCATGGTTTAAAATCCGTCTTGCTATGAAGAGCTTTAAAAATCCGTTTTGTTGTTTCCTCTCTTACACTTTTCGGATCTCGTAAGATGCCACTAATCCAGAGGGCAAATGTCGGGTAGTCTGGGAAATTACTGAGGTCTGATAGCTCAGAAAGTTTAGATAAAATAGTGCTGTACTTGTTAATTTGAGCATCAGATAAATTGCAGAACATATCTATAGTTCTTTGATCTCGCTGAGGCGCTATTAATTTTGGCTTAGGTTTTTCTTTCACTATAAATTTAAAGCCAACTACTGAACGCCCTTTTTTTACATTTTCATAAGTGAGTTCAATATCTGTATTAGTTGTAATCTCATTTAATGAAGGCTTCATTACTCGGTCTTTTAAATTACAGAGTTTGTCATAAGATTTGGGCAAACCCAGCTCATTTTTTATATGTTCTAAGGACATTTCAAATTGTCCCATTGCTTGATGCTTTTTAGCTAAATGATAAAGATCGAATGAGTAATCTTTTTTCAAACTTAGTACGATATCTTTTTTATATTTTGTATAAGGGTTTAATTTATCAAACTCTTTTAACATCAGTAGAACGATTTCAGGGAAACGTATAGCTATCCCTCCGTCTTCATAAGTGCAATCAATCACCCAATTCGACAGCACCTTTTTTCCTCTTTCATTGTTATAAGAGAAATTTCTTTTAAGTAGATTCTTGCTGGCTAGTTCTAACTGCGTATATGCGGAATGCGTTTTAATGCCACATTCTCTAGCAAACTCTTCTGCCGTAATCATAATTCGGTCTTTTTCAGTTGCATCAGTGGTTCTAGCAATTGGGCTAGCAAGTATTAACATTCGTTTTTCATCAATGTTCATACTCTTAAAGCATTCTTGAACATTGTTTTGCATAACAACCCAGCTCAGAGGATATGTTTTTTTATTTTCGTCCATATAACTACAACCCCAAAAAACTAACTAACTACATTGGTATTTATGTAGCTTAAACATACATTGTCGTTTATTTTTTGACTACTATTTTTGTAGTTTTTTAACAAAACTACAAACTTTTTCTTGTAGTTTAATGTCCGGTAAAAGTAGTTTCTATGTCCGGTAAAAGTAGTTTTTTAAGTCCATTTTGTCCGGCATTTGTAGTTTAATGTCCGGTAAAAGTAGTTTTTTAAAGTCTGAAAGCATTGCTAGGCGTGGTTTATAGGGGGGTCTAAAAGCTTTTAAAAGCTTTTTAAAAGAATAAAAGGGAATTTATTTCCAAAGTGAGTTATTAAAACTGCCCTTGGTACTCGCTAAAGCTCGTACTCTATTGAAGCTCGTTTCACTCGCTTCG
>NZ_JACBEZ010000072.1:0-2755 GCF_013391465.1 Acinetobacter sp. SwsAc2
GGACAAAATGACTCCAGATGAGTTTTACTATGACCAGCTACCACAACAAAATAAGGTAGCTTAACTAGAGCAGAGTATCACTTATAAATAAGCTTTTAGTTGTTCAAACATGTGGGACCACCTCTATACTTAGTCATCAGTTGTTCTATAAACATACAATCATCTTTTTCAATAAGTGCTAACGAATGTATTTTATTATCTGTTGTAATAGATCGACGATGTCTTCTTACAATTGAATTCAATAAGTCATCTTCAACACTTTTCTCTAATAATTTCCTGAAATCACTGCAAATGGCTTGAGCCAATTGTCGATAAACTTCTGCTCCAGATTGTTCTGCCACTTTACAAGCATCTCTCAATCTAGTTAGAAGAATATTATTAGCTGTTTTTGTATTAGAATTCCAAGTTTGCTGATGTGCAGGATTCCCTGACATCCCATTAAAACTCTCAATACATAATGCTGAGAAATGGGTCTTATGCCATTGATCACCATTTTTCTTAGACACATCTTCCATTGTTCCGAAAAGTGATAGTCGATGTGTAAATATAATAACTTGCCTGTGTTTAGCTAAATTTGCTAAACGTGAAGCCACATGCCATTCATAGTCATGATCTAATGAGGAAATTGGGTCATCAAATATAAATGGGGCCAGATAAGGCTTATTTACCACATCTGCTAAGAAAGCCGCTAAAGAAATTATTCTTCGCTCTCCTTCACTTAAAACGGATTCTGGTAATATGTTTTGACTAGCTACACCTTTCAATTGAATTTTATGAAAAACCTCTCCTCTGGATGTTCTAGATTTTATTAATTCAACCTTTAAATGATGTGCTCCTAATAGTTTTAATTCGTCATTAAATCGTTGAATATATGCATCTGTAATAGCTATTTCAGAAATTGATGCAGCTTTAGTCGATATATTTCTAGGATTTGTTAGTGACTTCCAAAACTCGTATTCCTTATGCTTTCTTAACCTAATCACTTCTTGCTTAATTGCTTCAACTTGCTGACAGGCCCATAACTTAGCTTCTAATTCTAACTTTTGATTATTTGCTAAAATTCTATTGAATTCAATCGCGTCCTGATCAAATTGATTTGCTTGTTTATCTAAACTATCCGCATAACCTGTGAGTACCTCTATTGAAGGTTTTATTTCAGAAATATCACGAAGTGTACCCTGCTGCTCATGAGAATTAAGAACCAAATAATTATTCTTAATTTTTAACCAGATATCACCCAAACATTTCAACCAATCTTCAGTTGCGATTCCTGCAGCCTCACATTGTGTTCTTATCTGTTGATCCGATAAAGCTAAAGGAAGTTGAGCAAGGCTAGTCTTATAGTTTTTTTCTGCATTTGCGGCATCTTGTTCTAGAGTACTGTGTACAAATTTTTCAAAATTTTGTAGTCGTTCTTTTGCTTCAAGATTAAGCTCTTGATAGCAAAGTACACATTTTGCTTCATCCGTTACTGGAAATTTTTGTTCTGGATACACTACCTGCGAATATTCTCTAGCAGCATTCCACATTGCTCGCCAAGTATTCCCACCCACTCCAGTTAAATCACCAACCATATTCTGTGCTGCATCTAAGGCAACTTGACGTTTTTGCAGGACCTCTTGTTTAAGACGCCTAAGCGATTCGATATTTAAAGGGCTTAGCGAATGTTGTGCCCCTTCAAGCGCTTTAATAATCTCCTTCACTTGTATTGCGGTATTTCGTCTTTGCTTAGCAAGCTCACTTGGATTATCAGTATTCAATCTTAAATTTAAAGTATTAAGTTGCTGCTGATTGTCTTCCGACCATAAAGTAAAGCTATCAAGGAGTTGATCATCCGTTTGGGCATTCAATGCATTTAACTTAATGGCTATTTCTGTTGAATAGAATTGACCAGGTAGCTGCGGTAATTTACTTAAAAGAGTATTCTGCTGGGTTTGCAGTATATCCTTTTGTGAGCAAACATTTGCCAGCTCCGCAAATAAGGTAACAGCTGGGGGCATGTACGTAGCTGTACTTTCTTTTGTCAAATAATAATTTGCTTCTTCACTGTCAAAGATATCGACAGGGACGAGGTCTCTTAAAAATGAGTCATTAGCCAACCATTTAATTTCTTGCTCAGTACCATCTGTAACTATTTCAAAGGTACAATGGCTAAGATCAGGCGGTGGAAAAAAAACATTTGGCTTTAGACTCTGTGCTCTAGAAACACCCGATGCCTTTTTTAAAATACGTGTATAACTGGATTTACCTGAACCATTATGCCCATAAATTACACTTAAGTTCCCAGTACCAAAAGTTAAAGGATCTCTAGGAGCTAAGTTTTCAATACCTATTACTCCCTTAATCGCCTTTAACCTTAGTTCACTTTTAAGTTGACTAACAATTAACTCATCATAATTTCTGTGTTGAGTAATTAGTCTACCCTCAGGCGTTTTAATTAATGCAGATATTTCTTGATAATCATTTTCACTGAGCGTACTTTTCTGAAGAATACGCACTGCCGCCTCTTGTAACCAATCGGCTTGTGTTAGAAGCCAATTTTTAATCTCAAGTTCAAGGTTCATAATTCCCCCGATTATTATCATTAATGCTAATAAAATTTATTTTTAAAAACTAATTTTATATATCAATAGACTTCCGTCATAAATCAAAAAACGTACAATTTATTTGATCTTAAATTAATCAGCAAAATTATTTAATTCAAGGGATAATCCTTGGATGAAATTCAAAGATATTCAAAAATTATCAAACGTTA
>NZ_JACBEZ010000073.1:0-2448 GCF_013391465.1 Acinetobacter sp. SwsAc2
AAAGTCATTTGAATGATTTCTTCTTGGTCTACGTGTCATAAAATACTCCATATATTGATGTTTATAACATCATTTGGGGAGCAAAATATCACTTATAGGAGTTGTTCAAATTTACGGATCCATCTCTATGCAAGTATGGCGTTGACTCATCATTTCTATGATGTTTTAGGCCGCTATGGGAAGGAGAACAGACGTTAAACAATTCATATTAATTAAAAAAATAAGCTGTTGCACCTGTAGACTTGAAGCACAACCATCAGTAATAGTGCATTTGAGTAGTGGCTCAGAGAAAAATGTGCAAGCTTAAAGTTGATGATAAATGATGCTGTAAATAGTAAAAAGCCCATTCAATCCATGGGCTTTTTACATTTTTAATAGGTAGATTGTTAACGCTTATCGTGTTGTTGACGTTAAACATGCACATTAAATAGGGAGCCAATCCAACTGGCAAACAGCATCGCGAAAATCCCCCATAGCGTCACACGAAATGCACCTTTCCACATAGATGTCCCAGAAAAGTAACTTGATAAAGCGCCTAAACCGAACAACGATAGTACCCCTGTAAGAGCAACTGACTGAGTTAGATAACCTTGAGGGCTTAAGAGAATGGCCAGCATAGGAAACAGAGCACCTAGTGAAAAGGCGAGGGCAGAAGAACCCGCGGCTTCAAGTGGCTTGGCACTGGTATTTTCATGGATGCCTATTTCATCACGGGCATGTGCAGACAGTGCATCATGTGCGCTGAGTTGCACCGCGACTTCATGTGCTAGCTCGGGTTCTAGTCCACGTTGTATATAAATTTGAGTCAGTTCTTTAAGTTCTAAGTGCGGGTTTTTATCTAATTCCCTAGCTTCATGTTTTAAATCGGCTTCTTCAATATCCGATTGAGACTTCACCGAAATATACTCGCCCGCAGCCATAGAGCTTGCACCTGAAATGAGCCCTGCAATACATGTGATGAGTAAGGTATGGCTGGTTGCGCCACTGGCCGCCATCCCCATAATCAAACTGGTCACTGAAATGATGCCGTCATTGGCACCCAAAACCGCTGCACGTAGCCAACCAGTACGATGAATTAAATGAGGTTCAACATGGTGAGAATAGGACATGACGATAGATCATCCTCAAATTTTAAAGTTATGATTTATTTAATAATGCACGTTTCATCTACTATAGCACAGCCCATAAAAAAGCCTCCGAGTGGGAGGCTTTTTTGAGTTTAGAAATATTATTGCGCTTTTTCTTTCACATCAGCAGCACCTTGTTCTACGGCGCCAGCAACATGAGCTGTTGCTTCTTTAGAGGCATTTTTAACATCTTCAGCAGCAGCTTCAGTTTTCGCAGCAGCTTCGTCAGCGGCAGCACCAATTTTTGCAGATGCTTCATCTGCAGCTTTTTGAGTGTCAGATACAGCTTCACTTGCAGCTTGGTTAATGTCATGACCTGCTTGTTCAGCAGCATTTTCAAGGTGTTCACCTGTCGTTGCACCTGTTTCAGGTGCTTTTTCTTTTGAACAACCCACTAAAACAACAGCAGCAGCAAGACCTAAAGCAATAAGTAATTTATTCATTTTCATATCCTTTTCGTTTTATACCCAAAAGTAGGGGTTGGGCAAAATATAATCTACTTTGAATGTAAAGCAGACTGCATTATTGTTAAAAAAATGTAATTTTTTATAAAAAACAGCGTGATAAAAAGGCTTATAAGCTGAGTTACCTATAAGCCTTTAGCAGGGAGGCGTCTGAGAGGATTACACGCCAGAACGAATAATATAATCAAAAGCAGATAGAGATGCTTTCGCGCCTTCACCTGTGGCAATGATGATTTGCTTGTATGGCACAGTCGTACAGTCACCTGCGGCAAATACACCTTTGACATTGGTTTCGTTGCGATCGTTAATCATAATCTCATTACGGTTTGAAAGCTCAACAGCAGTCTCTTTTAAGAAATCAGTGTTTGGTAATAAACCAATTTGCACAAAGATTCCTGCAAGCTCAACCGTATGTTCTACATCAGTTGCACGGTCTTTATATTTCAATGCCGTCACTTGTGAACCATCACCCACAACTTCGGTCGAGAGTGCATTCAGGATCACCGTAGTGTTAGGCAAGCTATGCAATTTGTCTTGCAACACTTGGTCGGCACGTAGTTTGGTATCAAACTCAACCAAAGTTACATGTTCAACAATCCCAGCAAGATCAATCGCAGCTTCGACACCTGAGTTCCCCCCGCCAATTACTGCTACACGTTTGCCTTTAAACAGTGGACCATCACAGTGTGGACAGTAAGCAACACCACGAGTGCGGTATTCTGCTTCGCCTGGCACATTCATTTCTCTCCAACGTGCACCTGTTGAAAGAATCACTGTTTTAGATTCAAGCTTCGCACCATTTTCTAAAGTGACTTCAACCAAGCCATTTGCTGTCTCATCCGCACCTTTGATGTTAG
>NZ_JACBEZ010000074.1:0-2364 GCF_013391465.1 Acinetobacter sp. SwsAc2
TTTTTGGGCTTTTAATAATAAAAAAGCTTTTAAATGCTTTTAGGTACTCTGAAAGCATTGATATATGTGCGTTTCAGCACTTATATGTGGACACTTACCTTGCAATATGTGGACACTTACCTTGCAAGATTTTTTCAATATGTGGACACTTACCTTGCAAATACTGACAAAAAAAATATTGTCCATAAAACAGCGTTTACCTTGCAAGGTTTTGTCTGTTTAGAGTTAAAATATTGACACAAATTATAATGTCAATATAATGACTAAAATAAAAATGTCATATTAGAAGATTTATAATGAAAGATTTGATTGTGAAAGATAACGCTTTAATTAACGCAAGCTATAATTTGGATTTGGTTGAACAGCGACTTATTCTGTTATCAATTATCGAAGCTCGCGAAAGTGGTAAAGGAATCAATGCTAATGACCCTTTAACAATCCACGCAGAAAGCTATATTAACCATTTTAATGTTCACAGAAACACAGCTTACCAAGCGTTAAAAGATGCTTGCAAAGACCTTTTTGCACGCCAATTTAGTTACCAAGAACAACGTGGGAAAGGGATTGCAAATATAACCAGTCGTTGGGTTTCTCAAATCGCCTACATAGACAATACTGCATCTGTAGAGCTTATTTTCGCCCCTGCAATCATCCCTTTAATAACAAGACTAGAAGAACAGTTCACAAGTTATGAGTTACAGCAAATTAAGGGGCTAAGCACAGCTTATGCAATTCGTCTTTATGAATTGCTCATCGCTTGGAGGAGTACAGGGAAAACTCCAATTATTGAAACTCAAGAGCTTCGCAGGAAGTTAGGTGTTCTTGATGGTGAATATAAAATGATTGCTGACTTTAAAAAGCGAGTATTTGAGCCATCTATCAAGCAAATAAACGAACATACAGACATAACCGTTAAGTCGGAACAGCACAAAACAGGTCGTTCAATTACTGGATTTTCATTCCGATTCAAACAAAAGGCACAGCCAAAACTAGAACAAAAAATCGACCCTAAACGAGATCCAAACACACCCGATTTTTTTGTTGAAATGACCGATGCACAACGGCATTTGTTCGCACATAAATTATCTGAACTGCCCGAAGTTGGTAGCGAATATGCAGAGATCGGAGAGTCAGCCGAAGACTTTACGAAACGCCTTGCCGACATGCTTTTAGAGCCAAAAAAATTCAGAATGTTTTACCCGCTACTGGAACAGCTCGGCTTTGGTTCTAAGAAAATCCAATCTGCACCAATCAAACAGGTCGATGAACCTAAGTTTTTAGATTTTTCAAACATGCAGATCAACCGAATTTCTTACGGCATGTCCAGAGATAAAAAATTCAACTATTTGAAACAAGAAAGTGAATCACCTGATGATTTCATGCAACGGCTTCGCATCATGCTAAAAGACCCCAAGCAGCAGATTCAGTTTTATGACTATCTGAAATCCCAAAAGTAGCAATTAATCCTCTAAAAAAGATTTCAAAACGCCCCAACTTTTGGGGCTTATTTTTATCTTTTTCAGAGGTCGGTTTTTTGTTTCTCGGAGAGAAACGCGTAAGCGTGCATTCCCTCCTGCTGTCGGAAAATGATAAATCTCCAAACCGCTAAAAATTTGCTTGTTAGCAAAGCACCAATATCGAATTTCACCCCATAGCGCAAAAACCGCCTAAAATCGCATTTAAGCGCCTTTTCTTCAAAAACAGGGAAATCTAGCTAAACAGGGCTAAAAACGCCAATAAACGCAAAATAGGAGCATTTAGACCATGAAATTGAGTGATGCCGAAAAAAATAATCGTTTGTCAGAAGTGTTTTTAAAGAAATCAGATCGAGAATATTACGATTTAGAAATCACTGAAGATCATCAAAAACTTTATGATCAGTACGTTTCAGGTGATTTAAACAAGCAAGATTTTGAAGAGCAACTAAACAAATTGATCAAGTAGCCGAGCGAGTGTCTACGAGCGACTGAGCGTTATAAAAATTTCGCCCCTACCTTTCCCTGATTACAAGCTCCCTATTGCCTCATAACGAGATTTACAGAGCAAAGCGACTGTAGCCATTGGCTCCATGACGAGCGAAGCGAGCATAAAGCTTTATGAGCGAAGCGAATCCATTCTTGTTTTTAGCGTCCTAGCCGGTCTTTGAAAAAACTGCCCCCAGGAATCGAGCGCAGCGAGATTCAATAGAGTTTGAGCGAAGCGAAAACATAGGGCAGTTTTAAACACCGTTTTTGATTTTTTTGGGCTTTTAATAATAAAAAAGCTTTTAAATGCTTTTAGGTACTCTGAAAGCATTGATATATGTGCGTTTCAGCACTTATATGTGGACACTTACCTTGCAATATGTGGACACTTACCTTGCAA
>NZ_JACBEZ010000075.1:0-2323 GCF_013391465.1 Acinetobacter sp. SwsAc2
CCTAACCCAACGAGATTTTCAAGAGCTGAAGCGCAGGATCCAGGAGAAGGGACTTCGTTTAGTCGTAGCAGATCTTCCTACTACCTACCAAATGATTCAAACCAGTGACAGCATTACTCATTCAATCTTGGAACTCATCAACAATATGTTGATTGATCTTCTGGCAACAATGGCCCGCCTAGACAATGAGAAACGTATAGAACGTATTAAGCAGGGCCTGGCACGTTCGGGTTACAAACCAACAGGCAAGAAGGCAAATGAGGCTAAACATAAACGAATAAAAGAATTGCTAGTAGTTGGCAATATGACTAAGGAAGAAATTGCCAAAGCAGTGAATTGTGGAGTTGCAACTGTCTATCGAGTTGCTAAAGTTATCTAAAAGAGGCTTATCTCAACGCGCCCCCAATGGGGCACCGCTGCATTCAGGTTACTTCACATAAGAAATTTTATGTTAAATGATTGTTAGAAATGCCCCTTGATCGAGGCATTTTCTATAAAGAATACTAAAAACTAATTAAAGCCAACCAAGTTTCAAAACAAGGCAGTTCTCAGCAATCATATTTTTAAATTATATAACTCCCAACTGAGCTTTTGCTCCAACGATAAGGCTTTCATTTTGAGTTTCTAAGGCAAATAAACCATACATCAAAGGAGAGGCCGCTGCTCTTTCTAAAGTCTGTTCATATAGTTTATTCCAAACTTTACCCCCTAGTTTTTCATACTCGATGATTAGAGTTTTGAGGCTTTCTTCTCCAAACAAAGTTACATGCCCAGCAAAATCAATCGCTGGGTCATCTATATGGGCTGTTGACCAATCAATAACGCCTGAAACAGCTCCATCCTTTGAAGCTAGTACATGCCCAGCATATAAATCGCCATGTATAAATTGGGTGAAATCTGCCCATAGAACATCATTATCCAACCATTTTCTGTAGCGGGTTTCCAATTGCTCACTTATACCAATTTCAGATTTTACTAACTGCAAATTGTTTGCTATTTCAGGTCTTAAATCTGAAGGTTTCATAATTTTCAAATCATTTTCCCGAACTTCTTTTTCAGGAATACTATGGATTTCAAATAAGGTTTTTGCCAAAGATGTTATGTATTTCGGGCTATCTTTGTCCATATTCCAAATTATTTCATAGGTTTCAGCATCCAAATTTAAAACAGGATTATCTTTAAGTATGGGATAAGCCACTAATTCTGTAGATGAAATTCTCCAATCAGGAACCTCTACAGAAAGATGTTTTTTTACCAATTCTAAAATGCGTTTTTCTTTCTTGATTTGTTCCCTCATGCCATCACGACGAGGAATACGCAGCAACCATTGTTGCCCCTTTGTATCAAGAGCAAAAACGACCTTAAAATCAATGCCCATTTCATTGAAATTCATTTTGTCCGTAAGCAACAAGCCGTGTGCTTCAGCAAGTGATTGAATATCTTGAATTGTCATTTTTAATTTCCTTTAAAGAGTTCAATAATTAATGTTCGGATTAGATTGGCTATCATTAACAATCTCTCTCAAAAGTCTTGATGATTTTGTGGTCTTTGATCTCGTAGATAATGTCAGCAATATTATCGACCAATTGCTTGTCATGAGATACGAAGATAATAGTTCCTGCATAGGACTTCATCATTGTTTCTAATGCGGCAATACTTTTTAGGTCAAGATAGTTTCCTGGTTCATCCATAAGCAAAATATTATATTTTCCTAAAAGCATTTTGGATAAAAGCAGTTTGATGATTTCACCTCCCGATAAGTCGGATAAGTTTTTTTGAATATCATTCGCTCCGATCCCCATTGAAGCCAATACTGCACGAATTTCCGCAACTGTGTACTCGCACTCTTCCTGCATAAAGGAGAGCACAGATTTATGCGTGTTAAATTTATATCCTGTTTGTGTAAAGTAGCCAATTTCAGCTTTTGGAGATATGGTTAATCCATCAGCACGTTCTGATATCATTTTTAACAAGGACGTTTTCCCTGTTCCATTCGATCCAGTTATAGCGACTTTAGCGCCAAGCGGTATTATAAAGTTAGCGTCATCAAAGATAGTACGGCTACCAAATTTTAAGCTCAGACCATCTGCCGTAATCGGGAACTTATTGTGCAGTTCTAGGGCTGAACTTTGACGAAAACGAATAGAACGCAAATGCTCTGGTGCTTGAATATCTTCTAATGCAGCCAAACGCTTTTCCATACTCTTAGCTGCCTGATACAGTTTTCTTTGCTTGGTGCCAGTCATTTTTGCATGCCCAAGTCGTCCAGCACTTTCGGTAGAGTTTTTGGATTTTTCTCCTTTTTTCTTATTGTCTAATCGAT
>NZ_JACBEZ010000076.1:0-1797 GCF_013391465.1 Acinetobacter sp. SwsAc2
TAGGGTAAGCTGCGTCAAAACGCTGCTAGCTAGACTACCTAGGCGGTAGTGATTGAAACTTTACAATCCTAAATGTACAGAATACTGTACATATTGTCAATTTCGTATAACAGCCATTATGTTAAATTGATAGATGGTTTGATTATGGCTTCCTTACCCACTTGAAAATGTTTTACCCAACTAATGACTAACAATTTTACTTTTATTACTATGACAAATAGTTTTTTTAAGAAAAATTTGACATGAAAAATATATGTGCACTTACGATAGCTCTTATAAGTATAGGAATTATTCCAAACGTAAAAGTTGAAGCGAATGTTCTTGATATAGTGGAAGCATATAGAGACCAAATTAATTATAAAGAAGAAAAAATTCAAAGTCTTGATTCAAAAATACTAGCACTTACTGTAAAACCTGAAAATATGGAGATTTGGAAAGAGCTTAGCTGTGAAAGAAGAAAGGCTATGCGAAGCTACATTCATTCAGCAAATAAGATACTTGAATCTAAGGAGTTGAAAAGTCCAGAACTTAAAAATGCTGAAGAAATAAAAAGCTATTTGGTAGATTCGAAAAATTACTATTTACTCTTTATAGCAGAAGAGGATCAGGTATTACAAAGCTCTGCTTTTGGGAGCAATACAATAGGATTTGAAACTTTCACACTAGATAATCTTTGTCAGGGTTATGAAGACTATGAACTAGAACCATAGACATAACCTATGGTTGATTTTTTATGTACTTTACAGGTCTTCAAAAATCAACCACTCATAAGTATTAAAAACAGTAAAACTTGAAACAAGTTACTATTTCATTTTTTTAAAATTAAAAGCTGAATTGTATATTTAATTCCAACTCAAAGGACTACCACAGGCTTGAGTCGATATATTTTCTAAATCATCAGGTTTGCCATAGAGCAAAATCATTTCTATGCAAGTCGCTAAATATACTCTAGCTTGTCTTTCATGAAAGCATTGTTTTAAAGTATACTGTTGATTTTCTGGAATAATATTTGGAGCCGTACTCATAATTAATAGCACAAAGTTCGACTTATTTAATCCAGGCTTAAGCATTAAATCTCTGAGCTTACGTAGAGGAATAACATTTAGACCTTCAAGAATAGTACCGGCTTGAATTACTAGGCTATAGCACATTCTCTCTCTATTATTTTGTGTAGAGCTATTAGCTATAATTGCCCATTCAGGCATAGGTCTTAAAGTTTTTTCATCGGCTTCTTTGTGTTTTTTAAAGTAAGCAGAAATGATTAAAAACAAAATGATGCCTACTACAACTATCCAAATCATTATTATTCAACCTTTAATTTATAATTGATACACCAATAACAAGTTGATTATAAATGAATTTTGTTGCGAATACCTTATAATTCACATTTTCTATTTGAACTGTAAATACTACAGAGTCTTGCTTTCTTTCTAGGATATGTACTCGTGTGTTTCTATTAATATATTCTTCCAAATCTGAATAGAATACGTCATCAAAAGAAATTGTTGGATTTTGAGGATTTGTGAACTTAGATGTGTATTGAATTACTTTAGAAATGTCTTTTACCTTAGGTTTCTTTTTCTTGATTTTAAGAAAAATAATTAAAACAGCAATCAATAAAATAAAGATCAAAAATTCCATAAGTATCCTTTAAAATTCTTTAGTTTTCTTAAAATTAACATAATACACCTTATACGAAATGCGTTATAATTATCCTTATAATTCAACGCTGTAGTTTCAATTTTCTAGCCCAGTCGTCAATGACTGGGCTTTTTTTATTACTTTTCACGTTCCACG
>NZ_JACBEZ010000077.1:0-1796 GCF_013391465.1 Acinetobacter sp. SwsAc2
GTTTTATGATAACTTTACTGTTAAAAGAAGTCTAGACAACCTTGTTTTATGCTTGGATATAAGGCTTATTTTAAAATAATAGTAGTGAAGATTTTCTAAAATTAACATAATACACCTTATACGAAATGCTTTGATTTATCCCTTCTAAATCATTATCTTACTTTGAGCCGTTCCAGTATTCAGCGCACTGGAACGGCTTTTTTGTGACTATTCACGTTCCACGCCTATTCTTTGATCAATGTTTCACGGTTTTAATTAAATAAACTGAATAATTCAATCTGCACGATTTAAGCGATTATCTTGAATAAGATCATCCAATTTATCTTCTAAATCTTCAATCTTATATTTGAGCGATAAAATAGAATTTTTTAAACGCTCATTTTCAGGAGCATCAGGATTTTTTAATTGATTAAAAATTTCTAATAATTCGTTGCGATTAGTGCTTAACCTTTCAATGTCACTTTCAATAGCCATTCTTGGTGTCCACAGAGCAAGTAAAATTTGCTCATAGTCTTTGAGTTCTTGATGGCTCATTGCATCTAATTCAGCTCTAGTTTTCATGGTTTAAAATCCGTCTTGCTATGAAGAGCTTTAAAAATCCGCTTTGCTGTTTCCTCTCTTACACTTTTCGGATCTCGTAAGATGCCACTAATCCAAAGGGCAAAACTAGGATAGTCCTGGAAGTTACTTAGGTCTGATAGCTCAGAAAGTTTAGATAAAATAGCACTGTACTTGTTAATTTGAGCATCAGACAGGTTGCAGAACATATCTATTGTTTTTGGATCTCGCTCAGGAGCTATTAATTTTGGCTTAGATTTTTCTTTCACAGTGAACTTAAAGCCGACAACAGAACGTCCTTTTTTAACTGGACTATAGTCAACTGTTACATCGGTAAATTCATTAATTTCATCTAATGAGCTCTTCAAAACTCTTCGTTTTAAGTTCCTCAAATCTCTATAAGATTCTGGTAAACCAAACTCTGTAAACATTTCATCTAGCGTTAATTCAAAGCCATTTTTTGCCTGATTTTTTTTCGCTAAATGGTAAAAGTCTATTGAGTAGTCTTTTTTTAATTTTAGAACTACATCTTTTTTATAACGAGTGTATGGATTGTATTTATCTAAAATTTTCAACATCACCAAAACAATAGATGTAAACCTTAAAGATATCCCTGCATCTTCATAAGTAGCATCAATTACCCAGTTAGAGTAGACCTTTTTCCCCCTATCATTAACGTATGAAAAGGACCGATCTACTAGTTTTTTTGACGCATTTTCAATTTGTTTATAAGCAGAATTGACTTTGATACCACAGTCATCAGCAAATTGTTGAGCAGATATTAAGATTTGATCTTGTTCACTTGCATCGACATTTCTAGCAATCGGAGAAGCCATAATTAAAATTCTTTTTTCATCTACAGACATGCTTTTAAAGCATTCAGTAACTTTGTTTTGAATAGCCATTGTTGTTACTGGATAAGATTTATCATAACTATTTTCTTTATTCATTCAGATATCAAACCTTATAAAAAATGAACATGATTTTTGTACCCTTATGAGAAAACAATGTACACCAATAAACATAAGGGTACAATAATTTATTTGTACCCTTTATCATGCTATTTGTACCCTTTTAACGCTTGAAACTATTGCTGCATAAGGTTTTCAGAGGGTCTAAAAGCTTTTAAAAGCTTTTTAAAAGAATAAAAGGGAATTTATTTCCAAAGTGAGTTATTAAAACTGCCCTTGGTACTCGCTAAAGCTCGTACTCTATTGAAGCTCGTTTCACTCGCTTCG
>NZ_JACBEZ010000078.1:0-1735 GCF_013391465.1 Acinetobacter sp. SwsAc2
TAAAATTAACATAATACACCTTATACGAAATGCGTTATAATTATCCTTATAATTCAACGCTGTAGTTTCAATTTTCTAGCCCAGTCGTCAATGACTGGGCTTTTTTTATGATTTTTCACGTTCCACGCTTATTATTTGATCAATGTTTCACGACTTTGTTCATATCAGTTAAACAATCGTAGTTAATCATAGGGTCTAAAAAAACGGCTCCAAAAGCCTCTTTTTTCCGGTTCCGGTTGGACATGTTCCGGGACTAGAATGCGCTTATTCTCGATTACTTCAGGTTCTTTTGGAGGGATTGTGATCACTTCCTCTTTTTCTTCTGTCTCAGGCTTAGATTGAGTTGGCTCAGGATCAACAGGTGTAGTGACATGAGGTTTTGGAGCTTCCAATAGACGTTGCATGACTTCAATTTGTTCTTGGTAGAAGGCTTCTCGATCTTTGGCATCTGATACTTGATTTTTCAGCATGTCTATCTGCTGTCTAAGCAGTAAAACTTCTGCCGAAGTTGGACTGTCTATTTTTACAGGCTCTTTTACATCCTGTTTTCTTGCAGGTTCACCAAATACACGGATGGCTTCTGAGAAATCAATCTTATTATCAGAATTTTTACTTAAAATTCCTTTGTTTATCTGATTATAGATGGTCTGTCTATTGATATTGTAAAGCTTGGATAACTCTAAAACTGAAAGGCTTTTCATGATGTAAAGTGATGCCTAATCTTGTAAAAATGTCTTGTCTATTAGACTGTCTAATAGACAAAACGACAAGTCTATATTTTAAGCAGTATTGAACCCGACTTTTTCTAGATAGGGTAAGTATTCCTGAACCTTATCAGGAATAGTTAAATTTTCAGAAATTCTTATAGCGAAGTCATCATAACTTTCACCAACTTTGCTGTACTTTGAAGCAAATGAAGGTTCATGAACTAGCTTATTTGAGAACAAAAGAATTTGTTTATCATTTAAGGCGATTTCCATTTTAATTGGCTGTGATGTTTTGGATCTTATTGTGAACTCAAAGCCAGTTATCTTGGTTCCAGACTTTTTGGTTTTATAATCAATAGTTATGTCCGAAGACTCATTAATTTGATCTTTTGCTACTTCAAGGACTTTCTTTTGAAAGTTATCAATTCTTGAAAGTTCTATTTCTGTTAAACCTAATGTATTTCGTAAATCAGAGAGAGAAATATAAAACTTTTTAGCAATCTTCCATTGCATACATATTTCATAAATCCGAACAGCATAAATACTAGAAAACTTACTTATTTGAAGAAGGTCATAACGCGTAAATTCTTTTTCTAAGCGACTTATTAATGGTATGACATCAGGAGCAAAAGATAAGTAAACAAAACCTGGCTTATAACCTACCTTAGATACCCATCGAGAAGTAAAAAAGATTTTAGAAGTATCTTCACTTAATAGATCAAAATCCCAATCCACATATGAAAATTGTCTGTCGAACAGGGTTTTACAAGCCCCTCGTAGCATGGAATAAGAGTTTTTGAGGCTAATATCAAACATTTCTGCATACTTTTTAGCTGATATTTTTATCAGAGAGTTAGCATCAATCAATGTTTTACTTTCTCTAGCTTCAATAATTGCTAAAAGTATTAAGCGCATTTCTACCAAATCAAGTTTGTAGCTTGCCTCAATCAAGATATTCGCTTTTACGACTATATTTTTACTCATTATTAGACCATAAAATTTTTATTAATTTACTATATATTTTTTTT
>NZ_JACBEZ010000079.1:0-1193 GCF_013391465.1 Acinetobacter sp. SwsAc2
ATTATGCAGTTACTTTAGCAACTACACCAGCACCAACTGTACGGCCACCTTCACGGATCGCAAAACGTAGACCTGGGTCCATTGCGATTGGGTGGATTAATTCTACTGACATTTCTACGTTGTCACCAGGCATAACCATTTCAACGCCATCTTGTAATTTGATCGCGCCAGTTACGTCAGTTGTACGGAAGTAGAACTGTGGACGGTAACCGTTAAGGAATGGAGTGTGACGACCACCTTCTTCTTTAGAAAGTACGTATACTTCTGCATCGAATTTAGTGTGCGGCTTGATTGCACCTGGTTTAGCAAGTACTTGACCACGTTGTACGTCTTCACGTTTAGTACCACGTAGAAGAACACCACAGTTCTCGCCCGCACGACCTTCGTCTAGAAGTTTACGGAACATTTCTACGCCAGTTACAGTTGTTTTAACTGTATCTTTGATACCAACGATTTCAACTTCTTCGCCTACTTTCACAATACCAGTTTCTACACGGCCAGTTACTACTGTACCACGACCAGAAATAGAGAATACGTCTTCGATTGGCATTAAGAATGCTTGGTCGATTGCACGTACTGGCTCTGGAATGTAAGTATCAAGTGCGTCAACAAGCGCAACAACTGCTTCTTCGCCATACTGACCAGCGTCACCGTTAAGTGCAAGAAGAGCTGAACCACGGATAACTGGAGTGTCATCACCTGGGAAGTCATAAGTAGAAAGAAGTTCACGAACTTCCATTTCTACTAATTCAAGAAGTTCTTCATCATCAACAAGGTCACACTTGTTAAGGAATACAAGAATGTAAGGTACACCAACCTGACGAGAAAGAAGGATGTGTTCACGAGTCTGTGGCATTGGACCATCAGTCGCTGCACATACAAGGATCGCGCCGTCCATCTGAGCAGCACCAGTAATCATGTTTTTAACATAATCGGCGTGGCCCGGGCAGTCTACGTGTGCGTAGTGACGAGTTGGAGAATCGTATTCTACGTGTGAAGTATTAATTGTAATACCACGTGCTTTTTCTTCTGGTGCAGAGTCAATTGCAGCGTAGTCTTTCGCTTCGCCACCGAATTTCTTCGCACATACAGTTGCAATTGCAGCTGTTAAAGTTGTTTTACCATGGTCAACGTGACCGATTGTGCCCACGTTAACGTGTGGCTTATTACGTTCAAACTTAGCCTTAGCCATG
>NZ_JACBEZ010000008.1:0-110800 GCF_013391465.1 Acinetobacter sp. SwsAc2
TCATTCCGCCAAGAAAAAATGCAAAACCATGGAAAGATCAGAAATTGAGATCTTTAGAGCGGAATGAGTTACTGAAAACAGTTAAACGTTTAGGAAGAACGCTTTGGAAAAAATGGTCTGGTTATCATCGTCGAAGTTTAGTTGAAACCAAGATGCATTGCATCAAACTATTAGGTGATAAATTAACAGCAAGGAGTTTTTCTAGTCAGGTGAATGAGATTCATGCACGCATAGCCGTATTGAACAAATTTACAGAATTAGGTCGTCCTCATACCCAAGTTGTCACTTGAATTCTGTTCAAATGAGCAGAGTGTTATCTTTTAAATCTTTGTGCAACAAAGCCAATCCAAATTCAAAAGTGTGGATAAACAAATTTTAATCTTTCTTTCGCAGCAAAGATAACGTAAAATATTGCCCTCTATGAAAGGGGTTTGAAATGTTCCGATGGTCGGGGCAGGGATAATCCGTAAAAACTATAAGGTTGTATCATGGTAGTTATTCGTCTTGCACGCGGTGGTGCTAAAAAACGTCCATTCTATCAAGTTATTGTAACTGATAGCCGTAATGCACGTGACGGTCGTTTCATCGAACGTATTGGTTTCTTCAACCCAACAGCTCAAGGTAAAGCAGAAAAACTTCGTTTAGATGCTGATCGTTTTGCACACTGGGTTGCTCAAGGTGCTCAACCATCTGAACGTGTTGCTTCTTTAGCTGCTCAAGCTAAGAAAGCTGCAGCTACTGCATAATTTTTGCTAATTAAGTAGTAGGTAGCCCATGACACCAACACAGAATGTTCCCGAAGATCGTATTCAGATTGGACAGTTACGTTCAGCATATGGATTAAATGGGTGGCTCTGGATCTATTCCAACACAGAACCAATGAGCAACATCTTTGACTATCTGCCTTGGTACATTGAAACCAAAGCAGGTTGGCAAACAATAGATGTAAAACGTTGGAAACCGCATGGCAAAGGCTTAGTTGTTTCGCTAAAAGGCGTCATTGATCGCACTGCAGCAGATAACCTAGTTGGCGCAAATGTTTGGATTTCAAAAGCGCAACTTCCTAAAGCAGGAATGGATGAGTTTTACTGGTCAGATTTGAAAGGCTTAACAGTGTTAGGTTTGGATGATGAAGAACAAGAAGTAAATCTCGGAAAAATCCATGAAATGTTTGAGACAGGTGCCAATGATGTGATGGTGGTTCACGCAACACCAGACAGCGTTGATGCTGAAGAACGCATGATTCCATGGCATAAAGATGTGGTGCAACGCGTTGATCTCGAAGCTGGTCGTATTTACGTTAATTGGGGCGTAGATTACTAATTATTTTTGGAAATACGGGAGTCTGCGATGTTTTTTGCAGTCATTACGCTTTTTCCTGAAATGTTTGAAGCGATTACAGCCTACGGTATTAGCGGGCGTGCAGCAAAAAGTGATTTAGTACAAGTGACTTGTATTAATCCTCGTGATTATGCTGAGGGCAACTACAAACGAGTGGATGAACGTCCATTTGGCGGTGGTCCTGGTATGGTGATGATGGCTGAGCCTCTGGCAAAAGCAATTCAACATGCCAAAGAGCTTGCCATGCAAGCAGGTGTAGTTCATGTTCCTGTGGTGTATATGTCACCGCAAGGAAAAACCTTAAATGAGCCTGCAGTACAACAGTTTGTCGACTATGATGGATTGATTGTGTTGTGTGGCCGTTATGAAGGGGTCGATGAACGTTTGATCCAAAAATATGTTGATCAGGAATGGTCCATAGGGGATTACGTTTTATCGGGTGGCGAGCTTCCTGCGATGGTTTTATTAGACAGTATTATTCGGAGACTCCCGGGTGCAATGTCTGATGAACAGTCTCATGTGCAAGACTCATTTGTGGATGGTCTTTTGGACTGCCCACAATATACCAAGCCAGACCATTTTGAAGGTTTGGATGTCCCTGAAGTCTTAAAGTCGGGACATCATGCCAATATTGAGAAATGGCGGTTTTTGCAGCGTTATCAACGAACACAACAACGCCGACCTGAGTTGGTGGAAAATGTGGAGTTGACGAAGCAGCAAAAGAAATGGCTAACAGATTTGAATACTTAATTCAGAGTATTCTTTTAATAGGCTCTTTGTGCATTGAAGTGGTCAAGCATAAAGAGAAAGATAATCGGGTCTATGCGATTTAGCCTCTATACCCAGCGGATATCAGACCTCTTCTGACCCGCACATATTGGAGATACCCCATGAGCGGTAAGCATCCTTTAGTACAAGCTGTTGAAAATGCACAGCTTAAACAAGACATCCCAGCTTTTGCACCAGGCGATACAGTTATCGTTCAGGTTAAAGTAAAAGAGGGTGACCGTGAGCGTCTTCAGGCATTTGAAGGTGTTGTAATCGCGAAGAAAAACCGTGGCTTGAACTCTGCGTTCACAGTACGTAAAATTTCTAGCGGTGTTGGTGTTGAGCGTGTTTTCCAAACTCACTCTCCAATCGTTGCTAAAATCGAAGTGAAACGTCGTGGTGACGTACGTCGTGCTAAACTTTACTACCTACGTGAATTGTCTGGTAAAGCTGCACGTATTCGTGAAAAGTTACCAGCTCGTAAAGTTAAAGCTTAATTTTAAGTTTTATACGAGTAAAAAAATGCGCCCAATGGCGCATTTTTTATGCCTAAATTTTAGAGTCCTTGAAGCTTCAAACGGTTGGCGTGTTGACGATAAACATCCACAGGGTCTGGAGCAAAAATAGAACGTAGACTCAAGAACTGGTTAATCACATCTAAATGGTTCCAATTATAGTTATCGCGCACGGTCTTGCCATATTTGGCACTACAACGTGAGACTAAGCCATCATTATCATTTGGCGCTTGCATGAGTAAGCCTGTCGCACCCAATAATGAGTCTGGATCAAGAATATTGGTTAATGTTGAGTTGCCAGAGAAAGAGTAAAAATAAACTCCATTTTCTTTCGCTAAACCTTCACCACAGCTTGTTTTTGGCATACCCAATGGATATTTCTGAGCAAAAGCTTTAGACCCAGCTTGACTCAAACTTTTACCAGCACCGAGTGCATCATGTGGAAGTGAGTTCGGATTTTGCTGTTGTGCCCAAACAATAGCCTTGGACCCAAAGTTGATTAAGCCTACCAGCGGTTGTTCTAGCGGCGTACCTTGCGCGGAAATAATCAAATCCGCCACAGGAGAGCCTTTTAAAGGACTAGAAATGGCTGTTGCAGACGCGATTTTATTGGGCATAACATTTGAGACATAGGCAATACTATGTCCGCCGTGACTATGACCAAGCAAATTGACTTTGGGTGCTCCTGTAATCGCTAAGATTTCATCTACTTGTTGCAGCAGTTGTTCACCACGAACTTCAGATGTGTTGAATGGAGAAACGCGTGTTGCCCATGCGTTTGCACCGTTACGGGCTAAATCTGGCAAGATTTGATACCAGTAATCCACACCAAGTTCATCGGTTCCTGCTCGAATCCAGCCACCCATACCATGTGCAAAAACCAAAGGATATTTGGTCTTTGCATAACTAGAGGCAACGTAGTTTGATTTAATTTGTGAAGCAGCTGCTTGCGTTTGTGTAGCAGCGAGTGCGCAGGTCGACAGCAGTCCAGCTATCAATAATTCATATTTCATTGATCATCCTCGTTTTTTATTTTTTATGACGACAATTTAAGTTGTCAAAAATGAGTATAAAGGTGAGGGAGGAGGGGCGTAGAGAAATCCGATTAAATTAAATACAGTTTGTAACTGGATAATTCTAGGAGGCATCCCTCCGAAACGTTAAAGATTCGAAGGGAAAAATAGAACTAGAGTCCTTGAAGTTTTAAGCGATTGGCATGTTGGCGATAGACATCAACAGGGTCTGCGCTAAATAGTCCACGTAGCCCCATAACTTGGTTGACCTCATCTAAATGATTCCAGTCATAGTTATCACGGATGACTTTACCGAAGTGTGTACTACAGCGTGCCACTAAACCATCATTGTCAAAATGGCCATACGCCAAAGGCCCCAACAGTGAGATCGCACTATCTGCAACATCGAGAATGTTCGTGACTTGAGACGTGCCAGTCCAAGAATAGTAATACACGCCCTTGCTGGATGTTGCACCGCTCTTGTTACAGTCTGAAGCCAGTGCTGTTGTTGGATATTTCTGATTAAAAACACTGGAACCTTGCTCACTAATTGAGGTGAGTGATGCTGTTAAATTGCTTTTTAATGCAGGGTTACTTTGCCCATAAGCAAGCATAGGGCCAATAATATAATCCGCCGCTAGGCTGAGTAGTTGTGTTCCGCCTTGATTGGCAAGAAGCTGATCAGCCACTTTTGACCCTCTAAATGTTGCTCCCACACCTGTCAGTGAGGCCACATATTGCGGTTTAACTGCTTCTACATAGCGAATGGTTGGTCCGCCATGGCTATGTCCAATCAAATTAACCTTGGGCTTGCCTGTCAGGGCGATGACCTCTTCAACTTGTTGTAGTAACTGTTCACCCCGTACTTCAGTTGACTCTAAAGGGGAAATTTGTGCTGCAAAGGTGGTTGCTCCATTTCGAGCCAAGTCGGGTAAAATTTGATACCAGTAATCCAGTCCAAGTTCGGCAACGCCCACTCGGCTGAACCCAAACATGCCATGGGTAAATAGCAATGGATATTTAGTTTGAGCATAATTACTTTTTACGCTTGCAGTCACCGTCTGTAAACCAGCTGTAGCTGTGGTCGCGCTGAGTCCAAGGCTGGTAATCAGACCTACGAGTGACATTGTTTGTATCATTCTTTTCGTTATAAACATTTTTTTCATCCTGAAAAAGTCAAACACGGTATAGCTTTAATCTGCGAACGGAAGTTTTCCTCCCGTGTCATGTGTGGTTTCAAAGGCTCCTAGTCGAAGTTGTTCTTGTGAATTATTAAACTGTTGATCACGTAGTTTTTGAATGGCTTGCTGCTGCGCGTCTTGACTCATGTTACTTTTGAGAATGCTGTCGCGTTGTTCTAAGTAAGTATTGACCCGAGATTTCCAATTGTTTCGATCTTGGTCGAGTTTTTCTAAGCGTACGGTCGCTTCGGCACCGACAAGATTCTGGCGCATTTGGCGAATTTCTTCAGCAGAGCCGCCGCGCGCTTTAATATCTGAGGTCAGTTTACGCAGATCTTCGAGTTTGGAGAGTTGTTCTAGGTTTTCTTTCCAATCTTCAGGCAGTTGAGCAAACAGTTCTTTCAGTTTCTGCGCTTTCTGTACTTCAGTTAAGGATTGATCTGCCATGATGCTCATACGGTCTAAGGTATATTCATGGTAGGTATTTTCAGCGCCAAAGAGGCCTTCGATTTCATAGTCAGAAAAGAACTGGCTGCGTAGGTTTTTCATCAAAGTAAAAATTTTACGATAGTACTCAGGGTCTTCTTTATTTAGGCTTGGCTCCTTCAGACTACCCAATTGCACACGATAATCTATATAGCGAGTCCAAAGATCTAAAATCTGCTTAAGCGCAGGTTCTTGATAACCTTGCTGGATATAGGCTTTAAAATCTTGCTTGATCTGGTCAATATTTTTTTCACCATATTGGGTAATGAAATATTCAAAACAGTTACGTGTTTGTTCATTAACAACTAAGCGATTACTTTGGTCGAGCACCAGTTGGCAGTTGATTTCGGTGTCCTGTTGGCTGTTACTGACAAAAGGCAGCCCCGATGCATGTGGCAAGTCTGACGCTGCGGGTAATAAGCCTGTAGTATTTTGAGCACTAGAGCTAATCGGCCCTTGGTTTGAGCCAACAGTTGCATTGGGTGCGAGCCAAATGAGAAAACCAAGAATGACAACGATGATCACGGCGAAAATGAGCCATAATTTCTTTTTTTGCATATCCTATGCCTAACATCCCTATTGTATTTTTTATTTGGTTCATATGACTGAACTCGATTTATTCTGAAACAAAAGGACAAATAAACAACAGAAAAGTTGTAAAACTAGACAAGCGGTTGATAGTATTGCGGCAGCTTTAAGACGTGTCTATGTTATGAAATCATCTGCTTCAAAAATCCAGCGCCGTGCCGTGAATGGTGTATTTTTATTGAATAAGCCATTGGGGATCAGTTCAAATGCGGCATTGCAAAAAGTGCGTTGGTTATACCGTGCGCAAAAGGCGGGGCATACAGGAGCGCTTGATCCATTGGCATCAGGATTGCTGCCGATTTGTTTGGGCGAAGCGACCAAGTTTTCGCACTTTTTGTTGGACTCGGTGAAGCGCTATCAAACCACCATTCAGCTGGGGCACAGTACCACCACAGGTGATGTAGAAGGCGAGCAGTTGTTAGAGCAGGCTGTACCTGAGTTAACCGAAGAGTTGATTGAAGCCGTTTTGGCTCAGTTTGTGGGTGATATTCAGCAAGTGCCACCGATGTATTCCGCTTTGAAGAAAGATGGTCGTCCTTTATATGAGTTGGCCCGTAAAGGGATTGAAATTGAGCGTGAAGCACGTCCGGTTACCATCTATGCGATTGAGCTGCTTTCATTCACAGCAGACAGTATCACCCTTGATATTACCTGCTCCAAAGGCACATATATTCGTGTTTTAGGCGAAGATATTGCGAAGGCATTAGGTACTTATGGTCATTTGACTTATTTACACCGCATTAAAACGGGTCATTTTGATCTGATTCCAAGTTATACCATTGAGTATTTGGAAAGTTTGTCTGAACAAGAGCGCGAAGCACTGTTGTTACCTGTATATGCACCCGTAGATCATTTTCCTAAAGTACAAGTTCCAGAAGGGCGCAGTGAATACTTTAGTCGCGGTATGGAAAGTAATATTGAGCATACAGCGGAAGCGCAGGTCTTGGTTTTCGATGGGGAAAAATGCTTAGGCTTGGCTGAAATTACTGATAAGAAAAGATTGGTTCCAAAGCGGGTTTTAAATCTATAATCGAAATATATCACTCGGTCAAAAAGGATGAGGCGTGGACATCGACATTATTATCAGTCTGATCTTTTTTGCCTTTTGTGCAGGTGCAATTGACGCTGCCGTCGGTGGTGGTGGGCTGATCCAAATTCCCGCTTTGATGAATGCATTTCCGTCGATGGCACCTGCCACTTTATTTGGCACCAACAAATTAGCGGCAGTGGTGGGTACAGCCACTTCAGCCGTTTCCTTTGCCCGTAAAGTGCGCTTTGAATGGAAACTTTTGGCTGTGGTCGCAGTGTGTGCCACCATCAGTTCATTTGGGGGCGCGGCCAGTGTGGCCATGATTCCAAAAGAAGTCCTCCAACCCTTTGTCTTGGTCATGTTAATTGTGATGGCGGTATATACCCTCATGAAGAAGCAATTTGGGCAAGTGCATATGGCGCAGCGTGTGACGCCTAAAATTTTGCTGTTGGCGGGAATCGGAAGTTTAGTCATTGGCTTTTACGATGGTTTGTTTGGCCCAGGCACGGGCAGTTTTTTTATTTTCTATTTTATTCGCTATTTACGCGTTGATTTTTTGCATGCGGCGGCATTGGCTAAAATTGGCAATGTGATGACCAATCTTGCAGCGCTAAGCTTTTTTATTCCCTCGGGGCATGTGCTCTTTGCTGTAGGAGGTACGATGGCCGTCGCAAATATGATCGGGTCTATTTGTGGGGTAAAAATGGCGCTGAAATACGGCAGTGGTTTTATCCGCATTTTATTTCTTATTTTGGTGACGATTCTGATTGTAAGATTGAGCTATCAAATGTTTTTGATGTAATCGTGCGATACCTTTAAAACTTGATTACAAAAAACGCGCAGTCTGTGACCTCATTTCTCGTTTATTGCCTTTATGATCAATACAGCGCACTCAATGCTGTGCCAAGAAGCTTTTCAATAAAAAATGATGTTTTAAGTTGAACGGAACTGGAGCATAGAATGAATATATTTGAAGCCTTAAGAGAAAGTCACGTTATACAACGAAATTTGGCTGAACGACTACTCCAAACTTCAGGGGATACGCCTGAGCGCCGTGAGCTATTTGAACGCCTTAAAAATGAATTATTTGCCCATGCTGTGGCAGAAGACCGTTATTTTTATATCCCTTTAATGATGACCGATTCGGGCCTCAACATTACCCGCCATGCTTTGGCAGAGCACCATAAAATGGATGAGTTATTGGAACAATTGACGGAGACGGAATTCTCAAATCCAGGGTGGTTGGCAATTGCAAAAAAATTATCGGAAACCGTACATCATCACTTACAAGAAGAAGAGCATGGTTTCTTTCAGCAAGCCGGAAAAATTTTACTCGATGCTCAAAAGACTGCGCTCGCCAAGCAGTATCAGCAGGAATACAAAAAGTACAAAAAAATTGACAAAGACAGTTTGGTTTAAGTCCATTTTAAACAAAAGATGGCGAGTACCATCTTTTGTGATTTAAAGCGCGTCATCACTTTGCAGTTTGGCTCTAAAGGTAACACCAACGGAGGCAATCATAATGCAAACTAGCGCCAACGTTTGCCACATGCTAATTTGTTCTTTCAGTAGTAACCAACCTGCCAAGGCTGCTAAAGCCGGCGACAAACTTGAAAGCGTCCCATAGCTGAGTTTACTTAAACGTTTCAAAGCCATCAGGTCTAGAGCATAGGGAATGGTTGTGGCGAGCAGCGCAATCAATAAAGCTTTGGGCCAGTATTCCGTTTGCATCAGCGCTGTTGGGTTATGCGTGGCACTGATGGGCAGAAGCACCAAGGCTGAGATCATAATAGCAATACTGAGGGCATGCATGCCGATATTTTGACGGACGACTTTTTGCCCAAAATAAATATACAGCGCCCAGCAAGCACCCGCTGAAACCGCAAATGCGGCTCCTAAGAAGGAGAAGTTGCTTGCATTGGCTTGATGCCACGGCACCATCAGTGCAATGCCTAAAATCGCTAATCCGACCCAAATATAATCACGACGTTGTTTGATCGAGAGTAGCGCTAAAGTTAAAGGGCCTAAAAACTCTAAACCTACGGCAATACCTTGCGGCAATCTACCCAGCGAAGCGTAGAATAAAATATTCATGAGGCATAAGGCTGCTGTATAACTGAGTAAATCTTTCCATTTTAAATGCGGTAGGCGTTTGATGATGCTCCATGAGCGGAACATCAGCACAATTAAAATTGCGGCAAAGCACAGTCTAAGGGTCACCACGGTCAGCGGGTCAAGGATGGCAATCAACTGCTTGGCAAAAGAAGCACTGATTTGATAGGACAGCATGGACAAGACCATGAACATCACTGCCATCAGTTGAGAATTAGGCATCATGCATACATTAGGTCATAGCGACCTGTTATTTTAAGAAGGTGGATTAGTATAACGATTCAGCACCCAAGTTGGATGCTGAATAAGCTGATTTTTTGAAATGCAATGACATGAATTTAAAAGTAATCGATAGAGCCTTTGGATTTAAAAGCTAAATTCAAACTCTGGATCACATGATTTCAACTGCAGTTTTTCGGTTTTTCTGGGCTGTATAGGTACAACCAATAGACGCCATGATAATCACGCTGAGCGCCAGCCACTGTGACCACAATAATTGCTCGCCTAGAAAGACAAAACCAGACAGTGCTGCGATAGCAGGCTCAAGACTCATGAGCGTGCCAAAGCTTAAAGCGGTTAAATTACGTAGCGCAATCATTTCCAAACTAAAAGGCAGAGCGCTGGCCAAAACAGCCAAAGCCACGAAATAGATTAGGTTGGAGGGCTCAAACACATTTGTAGGTAAACCACTGAACAGGGCGAGAGGCATTAATATTAGCATACCGACAAACATACCTAAGCATACGGTATGATTTCCCGAAACACCCGATGGGCGCTGCCCCGCCACGATATACAAGGCCCAACATGCACCTGCACCTAGTGCAAATACAATCCCAAGAAGGTCTAAAGGTTGAGTTGCTTGGTCGAAAGGAAACAGTAAAACCAAGCCTAAAATAGCTAGCCCGACCCAAACAAAGTCAAAGCGTTGTTTGGCATAAAACAGAGCGACACTGAGTGGGCCAATAAATTCAAACGACACTGCAATGCCGAGCGGCAGGCGAGCAATGGATAAATAAAACAATAGGTTCATGCCTGCCAAAGCAAAACCATAGCTGATGATGGCCTTGTATTTAACTTGCTTAAAGTCAATCTGCCAAATTTTAAACAATACGGCCAAAATGATTGATCCCAACAGCAAGCGCATGGCGGAAACGGTTAAAATGGGAAATTGATCGAACAGCACTTTGGCCAATGAACCACTACTTTGCAAGCTCAGCATTGCAATCAGCAATAAAAAGGTCGCTTGGAGGTGGGGAGTACTTTTTAGATTTGGCATTATTAGAATACTAGATAGGGAAGTGAATACTTGCAAAACGTAGCGGAGAATGTGCTTGGGTCGCACATAAAATTTTAACAAGTATTCAAAAATAAAAAAACCACAGCTTGGCAGCTGTGGTTTTTAAATAGAGTCGAATTAGAACAATACGCGAACGCGGATTGTGCCTTCAACGTCTTGTAGAGTATCTAAAGCTTCTTGAGATGCTGTTGCGTCTACATCCATCACCAAGTAACCAACATCACCTTTGGTCATTAAAGACTGACCAGAAATGTTGATGCCGTGTTCAGCAAACAAGTTGTTGATTTTTGACAACACGCCTGGCACGTTTTTGTGGATGTGAAGTAAACGGTGTTTACCTTCGGTCAACGGTAACGCGATTTCTGGGAAGTTCACCGCAGATAAAGTCATACCTTTATCTGAATAAGAAACGAATTTCTCAGCCACTTCTAAACCAATGTTCGCTTGCGCTTCCATCGTCGAACCACCCACGTGAGGAGTTAAGATCACGTTTGGAATGTTACGTAGTGGAGAAATGAACTCTTCACCATTGGCTTTTGGTTCTTTCGGGAACACGTCAACCGCAGCACCAGCAACATGACCTGATTTCAAGGCATCTGCTAAGTCTTCAATCACTACACATGTACCACGTGCAGCATTGATGAAGATTGCACCTTCTTTCATTTGTGCAAATTTTTCTTTGGTCATGAAGTTACGTGTAGACGGAACATCAGGTACATGCAAAGAAACAACATCAGCATTGGCTAAAAGTTCGTTTAAGCTACCGACTTGACGTGCATTACCTAATGGTAGTTTCGTTACTGTGTCGAAGTAGATCACTTTCATACCCAAGCTTTCAGCAAGGACAGAAAGTTGTGAACCGATTGAACCGTAACCGACAATCCCTAAAGTTTTGCCACGAGTTTCGAACGAACCAACCGCTGACTTGTTCCAACCGCCTGCATGTGTATCTGTCGATTTCTCAGGTACACGGCGAAGAAGAAGAATAGCTTCAGCAAGTACAAGTTCAGCCACTGAACGTGTATTTGAGTATGGTGCGTTAAATACTGGAATACCACGAACCATTGCAGCATTTAAGTTCACTTGGTTGGTACCAATACAGAAACAACCAACAGCGATTAATTTATTCGCTGCTTCAAACACTTCTTCAGTGAGTTGTGTACGGGAACGAATACCAATGAAATGTGCATCTTTAATCGCTTCTTTCAACGCTTCACCTTCAAGCGCAGTTTTACGATAATCGATGTTGGTGTATCCGGCAGCATTTAGTGTGTCGATTGCGTTTTGGTGAACGCCTTCTAACAACAAGAAACGAATTTTATCTTTAGGAAGTGAAAGATGTTGGCTCATTACGGCTCCGCTACAAAGGCCAAATTTAGTGGCGATATAATAGCACGTACCGCGCCCGATATACATTTCCTTTATGCGGACTCTGCTGGGTATTTTTAGCCTCTATGGTGCGTAAAAAAGTCTTTTTGGTCTAATTAAACTAATCATTTCAAAGGTATCCTGAATAAAACAGCTTTTTCTGCGGGAAACAGAAAAAATGCCTTATAATATGACTCCGTGAAAATAAGCCAGTTGCACACTGCTGCTTAAATCCTCACGAACTGCCTGAGCTTTAGGGCATGGAAAGACTGAAATGAAGCGCTTTTCATGCAGAGAACCCTAGTGCCACAAACAACTTGTTTACTTCTTGCAAGGTCTGAAAACGATGAATGCTCCAGTCGCTTTAACCCCAGAGTTATTGACCCAATTGACAGCAATTGTAGGTGAAAACCGCATTAAAACCGATGCGGATAGCCTTGAAAATTGGGGACGCGATCATACCAAACATTTTGATCCAAACCCGTCAGTCATCGTTTTTCCATCGAGCACGGAACAAGTGCAAGCGGTTGTGAAACTTGCAAATGAGTTTAATGTTGCGATTACACCATCAGGTGGTCGTACTGGCTTATCTGCCGGTGCAGTCGCTGCCAACGGTGAAATTGTGGTGAGCATGGACAAGATGAACCAAATCTTGGAATTCTTCCCAGCAGATCGTATGGTTCGCGTCCAAGCAGGCGTGGTGACTGAGCAGTTGCAAAACTATGCTGAAGAGCAAGGCATGTATTACCCAGTCGATTTTGCTTCTGCGGGTTCGAGTCAAATTGGTGGAAACATTGGCACCAATGCAGGTGGTATTAAAGTTATTAAATACGGCATGACGCGTAACTGGGTACTCGGTTTAACTGTAGTCACGGGTAAGGGTGATGTGCTGCGTCTAAACAAAGGCATGATCAAAAACGCGACGGGTTATGCACTACAACATTTATTCATTGGTGGTGAAGGGACACTGGGCTTAGTGACTGAAGCTGAAATCAAACTGGAACGCCAACCGCAAGACCTTCAAGTAATGGTGTTGGGCGTGCCTGACTTTGATGCTGTGATGCCTGTACTGCATGCTTTCCAAGCAAAAATTGACCTGACTGCATTTGAGTTCTTTGGTGAACTGGCAATGCAAAAAGTGTTGGCACATGGTCATGTACAACGTCCATTTGAAACCGAATGTCCATTCTATGTATTGTTAGAATTTGAAGCGCCATTTGAGCCAATTATGGACAAGGCGATGGAAATTTTTGAGCACTGCATGGAACAAGGCTGGGTACTGGATGGCGTGTTGAGCCAAAGCCTTGATCAAGTGGAAAGTTTATGGCGTTTACGTGAAGATATTTCTGAGTCGATTGCTCCATTTACACCATACAAAAATGACATTTCAGTTTTGATTACGCATGTACCTGCATTTATTAAAGAAATTGATGCGATTGTGGCAAGCAACTACCCAGACTTTGAGATCTGCTGGTTCGGACATATTGGTGACGGTAATTTACACTTAAATATTTTAAAACCTGCTGACTTAAGCAAAGATGAGTTCTTTGCTAAATGTCAGGTGGTGAATAAATATGTCTTCGAAACCGTGAAAAAATACGATGGTTCAATTTCTGCGGAGCACGGTGTTGGTATGACCAAAAAGCCATACCTTGACTACACGCGTTCGGCGGAAGAGATTGAATATATGAAGGCATTGAAGCAAGTTTTTGATCCAAACGGAATTATGAACCCAGGTAAATTATTCGATCTTTAAGTTCGAATTGAATTTTAAAAGCGCATCCATCGTGATGCGCTTTTTTATGGCTGAAGGAACTGAATTACATTTACTAAATAGTGTAATAGGCCTAAAAAAGGCATGATGGACTGATAAATAATGAATTTTGGGTGGGATTTATGTTGCGTCTTATTTTAGCTTCAGCCGTATGTGTGGGACTTTTGTCAGGTTGTGCGACGACGAAAGAGTTAGTGAATAAAGTCGGTTCGTCAGATACGCCGTTGGCTCAGGTACTTAAAGAGCGTCCAGATTTGCGTAATGAGTTAGCTACGGTTGAAATCCGTCAGTACTTTAATACGGTTGAGTCCCCGACTGCGGCAGAAGTCAAAGTGACTGAAACAGGTTTGTTAGATGATTCAGTAAAGTCGGTGCGTACCGTGTATAACTTTAAGTTGGTTGATGGCGACTGGGAAAAAACTGCGACGAAAACCTCTTACCAATGTGCGCGCGGTAAAAATACCAAAAACTTCCAAACAGCGAAGTGTGCATAATAAATCTTTGATTTATGGTTGAAATGTAGACGATTCTACCTCATAAAAAGCGTATCGGTTGATGCGCTTTTTTGCTTTTTGGGATTTTATAAAAATGAATATTTTGATTGTTGAAAGTGACTTATTTAAGAAATTGATTCAATAAAAGTACTTTTAAAGTATTACTGGTTATTGGTAATATTATGTTTGTGAAAAGAATAATAAATTCTTGGATGTATTGATGTTAAAAAAGATTTTTGGTCAAAAGTGGCTTAGTTCAGCCTTTGCTGTTTTATTGGGATTATATTATGGAACTTTGGATATTTGGGGAGATGATTGGGGGTGGATCGTAGATTATAAGCCTTTACACAGTAGAATATATTCAATTTTGATGGGACTTACTATAATCAGTGTAAGCCTAAGAGCATATTATGATTGGCAAGATGTGAAGAATAAAGCTGTTCACGATAAACTCCAAAATCAATTTTTATTATTTATAAAAAATATTGTACAAGCGAAAAGAACTCGCTTTTACGATAAAGTGACAAAGTTGGATATAGGAAAGAGGGCTAATTTCTTTGAAATTATTACTCATCCAAAAGAACAACTAAGATCGATAATGCAGAATGCAATAATCTTTTTTGAATTTTATGGTGTTCCACGATCTAATTTGCAAATCACCATATTAAGTTCTAATTCAAATACTAATGAATGGGTTTATGAAGAGACACTAGATAGGCAAAAAAATCATACTGATGCTAATGTTTTAATGCAGAACAGATCAGTTGCGACCCAAGCTTTACAAACTGGAGAGCCTATTTTTTTGGCTGATTTAAGTGAGGAAGGTACGAGAGATTCAGAGAAAATATTTTACAAATCTGAGCGTTCTGTTAAAGTGAATTGTATAGGTTCTATTTATTGCAAACCAGTAACAATAAAAATTCAAGAAATCACTTACAACTATATTTTCACTCTAGTAACATATGGCACTTATTTATGTTCGCCAAATAATGTAGATGAAGCTAACCAAATAGCAACATTGTTGGATGAAATTGGTGATAGGGTGGAATTAGAACTTTATCTCTTAGCAATGCGACAGCATCAAGCTAAATGATAGGAGGGTAAAATGAGCACATCTAAAAGCAATAATACATGTAACAATGTTAGAGTTATAGTTTCAGAGAAAACAACTCATTCAGAACATGATGTAGCAAAAGGTCATAAATATATTTCTGTATTCTCAAACTTATTTATTTCATCTAAGAATGAAGGTAGTTCTTCTGATAATAAAAGAGTTACTCGTTGTAACTCTTGATAAAATATGGGTCACAATACCTAAAAATTGTAAATCATGAAAACCCTTGCCTTTATTCACTCAGAAAGTACACGAACAGCTGTAGGCGACTTCGCCCCAGTCGTCTCTGTGTTTTCACACTATGAACTGGGAAATTAGGTTTCACCTTTTCTATTGCTGGATCATATCGGCCCGAGTTATTTACAACCGACTCACTTAAAAAAGGGCGTGAGTGAACATCCGCATCGTGGCTTTGAAACCGTAACCATTGTTTATCAAGGTGAACTTGCCCATCAGGACTCGACAGGTGGTGGTGGTGTGATTAGCGCTGGAGATGTACAGTGGATGACGGCAGGGGCCGGGGTGCTGCACGAAGAAGTATTTAGTGAAGCATTTTCCAAAACAGGCGGGACATTTGAAATGATCCAATTGTGGGTCAACCTACCTGCTAAAGATAAAATGAATCCTGCACGTTACCAACACTTGAGTCATACCATGATTCCAAAACTGGAGTTGGCGCAAGCTCAAGGAGCGGTCAGGGTGATTGCAGGGACGTATGAAAACCAGACAGGGCCTGCTCAAACGCATAGCCCTATGACCGTGTTGGATATTCAGCTTACAGCGGGTACGAAAACAGTTTTACCTGCATTGGAAGGCGAAACGACACTGCTGTATATCCGTAGTGGTCGTCTTCAGCTCAATAGTGGAGAAATGATAGAAGCACAACAGATGGTGGTCATGTCTAGTCATGGTGAGCATTTCGAAATACAAGCTGTACAAGACAGTGCTTTTTTATTACTCAGTGGGCAACCTTTAAATGAACCCATTTATGGACGTGGCTATTTTGTCATGAACACCTTCACCGAAGTTTTGCAGGCGTATGAGGACTTAAAACAAGGGTATTTTATTGCGCCTAGTATAAAACCAAATGCGACAGATGAAACTTAAAAAAGTAACAATACAAACAGATGCAACACTGCTAAAATAGCTTAACTGA
Organism: Acinetobacter sp. SwsAc2; assembly: GCF_013391465.1. Taxonomy (NCBI): domain Bacteria; kingdom Pseudomonadati; phylum Pseudomonadota; class Gammaproteobacteria; order Moraxellales; family Moraxellaceae; genus Acinetobacter; species Acinetobacter sp. SwsAc2. Next base: position 16,238 of record NZ_JACBEZ010000008.1, read on the forward strand.
GCTTTGTCGGTGTCACCGCTCAGTCTATATTAATAACATCTTTTCTAAAAACGCTTTGTGAATACAGCGTAAAACCAGTGTGCATTTCTCGCACCCATTACATTTTTTATTCAATTTTACAGTGCTTGTCATTGGGCTTAGTCGTCTCTCCCTCTAACGGACTTTGCTCAGGCTTGTACGCATTTTATATGTAGATAACAATGCAAAACGTACAAACTTTAAAGTTAAGCCGTGCCACATTGATGTTTCCTTTGGCATTGGTTTTATTCGAATTTTCGGTCTATATCGGTAACGATTTAGTCCAGCCTGCCATGCTCGCGATTACCCAAGACTTTGGGGTAAGTAGTGCGTGGGCACCATCGTCTATGTCCTTTTATTTACTGGGCGGTGCCTGTGTTGCGTGGTTACTTGGGCCACTCTCAGACCGTTTAGGCCGTAAAAAAGTGTTGCTTGCAGGTGTGGCATTTTTCGTGCTGACCTGCCTCGCGATTTTACTCACTCAAAATATTGAGTCTTTTTTGGCGCTCCGCTTTTTACAAGGCGTGGGGCTATCGATGATTTCTGCGGTGGGTTATGCCGCAGTACAGGAAAGTTTTGAAGAGCGTGATGCCATTAAAGTCATGGCACTCATGGCCAATATTTCTTTGCTGGCACCGCTGCTTGGCCCCGTAGTGGGCGCGTTTATGATTGACCATGTGTCATGGCATTGGGGCTTTATTGGCATCGCCTTTTTGGCTTTTTTAAGTTGGTTTGGTTTAAAAGCCAAAATGCCTGCGACACAACAGCGTCATTCTAAAAAGCCGCTGCGCTATATTTGGGATGACTATAAAATGGTCTATAAAAATAAGACCTTTTTGGCGCTCACCTTTGGTTTGCCTATGGTCGCCATGCCTTTGATGCTGTGGATTGCGCTGTCGCCTGTGATCCTGGTGGAAGAACTTGGCTTGAGCAGTATGCAATACGGCTTAGCGCAGTTCCCTGTCTTGGGTGGTCTCATTCTGGGCAACATTGTATTGATTAAAGTCATCGACAAAATGGCACTCGGTAAAACTGTGTTACTCGGTTTGCCTTTGATGTTCGTTGGTACGCTCTTGGTGGTGCTCGGCACCATTTTCCAAAGCTATTTCTTGCCGTTACTGATTGTGGGGATGACTTTGGTGAGCTTCGGCGAAGGTATCAGTTTTTCTGTGTTATATCGCTTTGCTTTGATGTCATCGGAAGTGTCCAAAGGGACGGTTGCTGCAGCCGTTTCGGTACTGATGATGTTTACGTTCTTCTTCGTGATTGAACTGGTTCGCATGGCTTATGTGGCATTTGGTCTTTGGGCCTACAGTTTGGTCTGCCTGATATTGATTGCACTTTGGTTTAGCTTTCCACGTGCGACCGTGAAAAAAGTGATGCAAAAACGTCTTGAGAGTGGTGTTTACTAAGATTAAATTCAGCTAAGTTCACATCAAAAAAAGCGCGCATTCATTTGAATGGGCGCTTTTTATGACTGCTTTACAAAATCCTTTTTAAAGCCAGTTTTTTAACTCAGGCTTCAGCTTGCTCAGGTTCTAATTTTTTAATTTTGGCATCAAACACAAAAGGCCCAAAAGGTAAGATTGAAGCGATCAAACCTAAAATAAACATCTTCAAAGACCATTTTTGCTTTTCACATACCACAAACAGCACAATTAAAAACAAGATAAATAATACGCCATGCCCCATACCCACGTATTTGACTAGGATAGGGTTATCAAAGATGTATTTCATTGGCATCGCAACGAATAACAACAGTAAAAAAGAAATCCCTTCTAAAAATCCTACAACACGTAATGTCTGAATGTTCATGGTCAAAAAATCTATGAGAATGAAGCTCGAGTGTACGCAAGAACCAGATAAAAATGAACCACAATACACCATGAACCTTTTAAAGATCGTCGTTGTGTACTCCGTTTTATTTAATATCTCGGGCCAGCAGTTCAGTTTTTAACTTCAGCAATTCGGGCAGAGTTTCCAGTAGTAGACTGATTTGTTTGAGTACCAAGTGTAAATTCTGATTCATGGTTTCTTGAGCATTTAAGCGTTTAATCTCTGCCAGTTTTTGCTGGATGTCGAGTTCAGCTAATGCCTGCTGATGGAGCAGTACATGATTTAGCGTATTTTGACACCACAGCATGAGTTCCAGCACTTGTGTATCCTGCACCAATTCTCGGTGGCTTCCTAAAGCAGAAATATAACTGAGTTGACTGTGGCTATATACCAAGTAGCGAAAAGCATGATGTACCAGTTCTGGGTTTGGATTGGGCTCGGTACTGAGACTAGAAATCATGTTTGCCAGTTCGGTTTGGGCATTATGCGCAGTACGTCGTGCACTGCGGTAAGCCAGACTATTATTTTTGCCGTGTTGATATTGCTCACAGATGGCATTGAAATAGTTGAGGGTTGCATCGGATGCTTTTTTAATGGTGTTGGAAATATTGCGGAAGTCCCAATCGGGCCAAATAAAACTCACTGCGAACCAAGCAATGGCACAACCAATGAGGGTGTCTATAATTCGTGGTAAAATAATGGCATAGCCTGCACCTTTTAAATTAAAAATCAGCAGCACCATGAGTGTTGCCATCAGGGTCGCCATGGCATATTTCTTGGAACTGAGATAGAAAAAACACACGCCAAAAATAATGGTTAGTAGCAGTTGTCCTTCAATACTTGGGACGAAATACAGCAGCGGAATCCCTAAAACAACGCCCAAAATTGTGCCTAAGGTTCGCATTTTTAAGCGACTTTTGGTGGCGAAATAACGCATTTGGCAAACAAATAAACTGGTGAGCAAAATCCAATAGCCATGTTGCGCAAAGGGCAAAAGAGAGATGCCATAACCTACAGCAAAGACAAAGGCGATGCGTACAGCATGGCGAAACAGTGCGGATTGGGGGGTGAGATGTTGACTGAGTTTGAGCCACAGATCATGCCAATCATGGATATCATCATCATATAAATTGAGGTTATCAATATGCTGCTGATAACGCTGTTCTTGGCGCGATTGTAGTTCGTTGAGGTGCTGAAAACGTTCATGCACACTATCTAAATTGTTTAAAATCAGTTGTAGGTTTTTGACTTCAATATTGTGTGGATGATCTCGAACCCAATCCTGCATGGAACTGTGTAAATTCAGCAACGCCTGAGTGGTCGTTGGATCTGATACATAGGTTTGATTGGTTAAGATACACCGTGCCAAAGCCTGACAGGCAAGAGCTTGCAGCCGAATATTTTTTTGAATACGAAAAATGAGGTCAGTTCGGCTAAAGTTTTGATGTAACTGCTCATAGTGTAAATAATTAGAGCTGGCTTGTTCATGAATGTCTTGAACGAGAAAGTAGAGGTTGAGCCAATAAATTGTATTTTGGTTGGCGCGAGACGCTTTTAATCGCGTCAGTAGTGAACTTTTGGTGTGGTTAAAACTTTGCACCACAGTACTGTTTTGTAGGGATAAATCGTAGAGCAGCGCTTCTACATTGTCTCGATTGTCTGGGTCGAATAGACGTGCTTTTGCGTTGAGCAAATCGGCAACTTGGTTAAAACAGCGGGCTAAGTTGTCCTGAACGGCCAAGGTGGGTTTAAGAATATAAAACACAATGGCGGTACAGCCATACCACAATGCTCCCAAGACAAAACAACTGGGTTGAAAGTACCAAACCGAATATTCACCTAGGCCAAACATGCTGTATAGGGAAAGTAAAATGGTACCAAAGCTCATTGCTGCATAGCGTTGCCCCAGTGACCCCAGTAAAATAAAACAAGCACTAGACAGTGATAAATATAAGATGAAGAAGAATTTATAAGGATGCAAAAAATCTAAGATGCTACTAACGCTAAAGAACAAGATACAGACATAGGCAAGGTTTCTGAGACGAATGCTGAGCCGGTCATCGAAGTCGGTCAGGGCTGTTGCAATTGCACCTAATGTGGTCGGAACAATAAGCTGTTGTAGTCCTAAAAAATATAAACCTAAGGTTGTGCCACTCAGCACAATCAAAATTTGCAAGCAATACATAAAAATTGCATTGGACTGAAAGGACTGAAACCACTGACGAAGATTGTTCACGATGTAATAGTCTAGGCTTAGTTTTATTTTGGTTTTAGCCTGAACTTTTTTCAGGGCGCTGTCAATTTAATGCTGTGGTCCATTGCATGAAAAATTCACCTATGACAATAAAAATGCAGCGGAGCATGGCTCCGCTGCATTGTGTGTATAAGTCGAAACTTATCCACATGTGTGCGGTCAAAACACTGCTTTATTCACAGTGCAGGGGGCGATAGAGTTACTTAATCACGCCACACGCAATACGGTCACCGCCACCGCCAAGTGGTTTAGGTGTATCTGAATAGTTATCACCACCTGCATGTACCATCACCGCTAAGCCCTCAACGTCAGCTAAACTTAAGCGAGGAGCGAGTAAATTGACTTTTGCATTACCTGCTGAGTCGACATTCAAGATGGGTAAATCACCTAGATGGCCATTCAGTGGTGTGCCGTGGTTTGGCGCTTTTTCTGGGTTAAAGTGTCCCCCAGCGGCTAAAGCAGCCACAGGTTTTCCTTCTTTTTCAGCTACATCACACGAACCTTTTTCATGGATATGAAAACCGTGTGGGCCGGGTGGAAGTTGAGTCAAATTGGTTTGAATCGCTAAACCAACAGGGCTATCAATAAAACGAATGGTGCCAATTTTTTGTCCTACACCTGCAGTTGAAACAGCGTGTACATCGACGTCTTTGACCATCGTGTTGGTTTCAGTAGGTGTAGTAGTACATGCCACAGTCCCTAAACCGATTAAAGTCACAAGTGCGCTTAGTTTGAAAGCAGAAGACAACATGTTGGGTCCTTTTTTCCTTAAAATTCAGAATTATTCAAACAAAGTCAGGGCTTCGGTTCAATGTTGTCCGTACAGCGTTTTTGTATCTGACATAAAAAAGCGCATACTTTCGAGGAAAGCATGCGCTCAAGTCATTTCACAGAACTTATTTTTTGGGCGTATCTAAAGGCTCTTCAGGTGGATCATAAGCCAATGTCGCTTTCGGCATCATGAGGGGTTCATTGACTTGTTCATGTAGCCATTCGCGCCAAATGGCTAACAGTACCGCTAGAATCACGGGGCCGACAAACAAGCCGACCATACCAAAGCTGGCTAAACCACCCAATACACCAAACATGATGAGCAAGAACGGAATTTGCGTTGCACCTGAGATCACCAATGGGCGAATCACATTGTCTGCTGTGCTGACCACACAGACACCCCACGCCATCACTCCAATCGCTTCAATAGTCTGCCCTTGAGAGAATAACCATAAAGACACGGCACTATATGCCACAGGAGGGCCAAAAGGAATGAGTGCAAAGATAAAGGTCACAATGGTCAGTACCATTGGGTTTGGGACACCAGCAACAAAATAGCTCAGGCCTGCCAAGAGTGCTTGTGCAATTGCAGTCAGGCCAACCCCATAGACCACAGCACGCGTGGTTTCTGAAATGGTGTCTAAATAGTGGTGAATACGTGGGCCAATCACCATCTCCAACGCTTTACTGACCTGATTTAAAATGGTTTGTCCGTCACGATAGAAGAAGAATAACGACATCACCGCAAAACAGAGTTTAAAAATATTTTTACTAATTTCACTCAGCACCAAACGACCATAATTTAAGTGGCTTTGAAACCAGCCTGAGACATTTTGTACAATACTGTTCGGATCGGTGTTGATTTCTTTTAAAGTACGGGTGACTTCTTTACCGATAATGGGCAAGTCCCGAATAAATTGCGGAACATCTAAATGACCTGAGAACACTTGTCTTTGTAGTTCATAAAATAGATTACGACCTTCATGCTGCAGCATAAAGATGGCAAAGGTTAGCGGGATACCGACAACTAACACCACCATACTGATCATGAGGGTGGCGCTTAAGGTTGGACGTGGTCCACAGAGTTTCTGCACTGAGTGATATAAAGGCCATGTGATGTAGGCAATAATCGCAGCCCAAAGCACAGGTACAATAAAGTATTTCAGGACTTGAAAGCTCAAATAGAACAGAATAAAAATCAGTCCAAATAACAATACTTTTTGTAAGGCTGGTGCGTATCGTTGCACGGTATTCACTGCTATATCTCTAAGGTCAAAGTCATATTAACTGAAAAAAATGCGCACGAGAACGTACCCTTGGTAAGTTCTCGTGAATAACCGACTATAAATAGGGAATAGTCCCGTTTTATCTATAGCAAAATATTTTAGAACCAAGCACTTGGGTCATCGACAATAGCGTTGAGCAGCGGTTGCCATTGACTTTGAATGGAGAGGTAATTCTTTTGTGTTTTATCAAATATGCTTAAACCTTGCATTGCCAATTGACCATACGCGGTACGCTCTGAAATCCATGCTACAGGTTGTTGTTCAATTTTCGCAAAAAAATCTTGGATGTCTTTGGCACTGGCGCTGTTGGCTTTGACCCGATTGGCCAAAAGCAAAATTTGCACTTTGCCTTTACGAATGCGTTTAATGTCTTGTAAATGCTTTAAAAAACGACGGGTACTGTCAATATCAAAAAACGAGGGTTGCAGTGGCGTCACAATCGCATGCGCTTCACTGACCAGCTGTTCGGCATGCTCACCAGACAGCGCACCCGGCGCATCGATAATTAAATATTCAATGTTTTTAGGCACTTCACCAATCGATTTCTCATGGCGCCAATCTAAACTTTGAATATGTGCCACTTGCTCTGGACGCTGTTTTAACCACTGACGAGCAGATTTTTGATTATCGGCATCCGCCAAAGCCACTTTATAACCTTTTTGTGCGAGTGCCGAAGCTAAATTGATTGCGGTTATCGTTTTGCCACAGCCACCTTTTTGGTTGGCGATTAATATCGTTTTCATGACCTTAAATGATTTTATTCTGCTCACCCCTAGCATATCATTCTTTTGTGTGTCGCATATGACACCAAACCAAAGTTGTAAGTTTAAATCTTGCTACCTGTAGCACAAAATTAGGAAAGAACCATGTCCATATGGATGGCAATGTTGATCGGTGCAGCAATTGGTGTGGTCTTGACCACCCTTATTTTAAGTCACAGCCGAAATGGACGCATCAAAGCAGAATATGAGCGCTACATTGCCGAATTAGAACTAGAGCATCAGCAGGCTTTAACCCATGCACAAAAGCGCAGTGTCAATACCAGTCGTGCAGTGCTCAAAGGTAAAATGGCGGAGCAACTGGCACCGATTATGCCTCAGTTTGAATACTTACCTAGTGATGCCAAGTTTTTGGGTGATCCTGTCGACTATGTGGTCTTTGATGGTTATACCGACCTACGTGATGGTGAAGGGCGACCAGAGGACATTGAAATTGTTCTCATTGATATTAAAAGCGGTGGGGCTAGGCTGACCAAAGGACAAGTTGCTATTGCACAAGCGATTCAAGCAGGGCGGGTTCGTTTTGAAACGGTCCGCATCGACTTCGATACGATCGAATAAGCTTGATAATGTCTACCCATGAAGGCATTTCTTTATATAGAGCAGATGCTTTCTACATGACTATCATGACCCATCGCGTGAATGTGGCTTTTGAGCACGTGCAAAAAACATCAGTTGTCCGAGTTTCGGAATACCTTCGGCATAAAAGTAGTGTTGTTCTATCATATTAAATCCTGCTGCTTTTAAGGCCTGTTCAATGTTTCGATTGAGATGGCAACCATCGGCTAAACGCTTTTGCACAGGCGTGAGTAAGTGTTGTAGGCGCTGAATATAAAGGTTATTTGTATTTAATACATGCTCCACCACATGTAAGGTACCACCCGGTTTGAGCACGCGTAATATTTCTGCCAAAGCCTGTTCTAGCTCAGCAATACTACACAGTGTCCATGTACTGACTACATGCTCAAGGCTCTGGTCAGCAAAAGGCAGCTTTTCCGCACGGGCTTGTACATGATGCACTTCAAATGCTGCTGCTTGTACCCGCTCTAAAGCCAAATGATAAATTTCAGGACTGGGTTCAAGGGCAAAGACAGTATCGACATTTTGATAAAAGGGTAGATTTAGCCCTGTACCAAAACCAATTTCCAATACCTCTCCCTGAATTGGCAAAAGCAGTTCGCGGCGCTTGTCCATTAAGCTTGGTACTTGCATGACCTGATTCAGGACATGTGGAAAGATGTGTTGTTGATAGTATTTATAAAGCATGATTATTTTTGGGGCTCTGTTCTTCAGCTCTAGCCTAACTGAAAAGTGCTGTGGCTAAAAGTAGACTGCATAATTCGTTCACAATGTTACTAAGTTCATAAGCTTCTTTTCAGGAAACTGGACTAAGATGAAAATTGGTTCATATTTTCCTAGGTCGATGGGAATGAGGTTTGCAATGAAATCTAAATTTATCCTGCTCAGTTTACTCAGCAGTTTGCTGTTGCCCATCAGTGCAAGTGCCACTGTGGATTACAACATTGCCAAAGGTTTAGCGCCGACCTCTAAAGATCAATCGATTTCGGTATTGAAACCGTTTAAAGGTGATTTTCGAATTTTAGGTTCTAAAATGTATTCGGATGATGCACAAGCTAAATTCTCTCCGATTGACTACGCCGTAAGTTGGGGCTTATTTGCTGAACCTGAAATTGCACGCCATATTACCGTGAATCAATACGACCGTTATCTCAACTGGAAAATTGATCGTTTGCCTGTGCCTGCCGAGCAAGCCATGCAAATGGTGTCAAATATGCACATCATTCCAGCCAACCCTGAAATTGCTAAACAAATTAAACACGTGAAACGTGGTGATTTGGTCCGTTTAAAAGGTGAGTTGGTTGAAATTAAAGACAAAGATATGGTCTGGACCTCATCCTTAACCCCGACCGATACGGGCGATGGAGCATGTGAAGTATTTCGGGTCAGCTCAATCCAATGGATCGAACGGGTAAAGGGGTAATGTGGAAGTAGCGCTGAGTTACTTCAGCGTGCTGTTTTAATGTTTTCTAGGCGATGAATAGCCATATGACGTCTTGCTCCACGTGAAACCTATTGGTCAAATCTGTGGATGCTTATAGGTGTATCAATGTTAATAGTGTTTATAAATGTCTGATAATAAAATTAATATTGTATTTGTTTAAAACCACGTTCAAGTTACTTGAACGTGGTTTTTTATCTTTATTTTGCAGTTAATGCCGTACCCTCAAATTCAATACCATTCCATCCATTCAACATGAACTGACGAATATTTTGATGATCTGTTTCATCAGGTGTGGCTAAAACGGAAGCATAGTGTTCTGCAAATAGGCTTAAAGTTTGCATTTGATCGAGACCTTGAAGTTGTGCAAACGAAAACACTTTTGCGCTACCTTGGTTTTCAGTTGCCGCATTGTGCTGCAAACCATTTTTAAATGCAGTTGGTGTATGTGTATAGGCTGCTTCAATAAAAGCCAATACATCTGAAAATTTTGCTTCGCCCGCTGCAAGCTGAGCCAATAGTACTTGTGCCATGCGTCTATTTCCGACTAAATTTATGTCCACATCATACCCAAAAATTGCATGTTTGGGAGTTTTTGCCTGAGAGAAAACCTTCTGTTTTGCATGAAGAACCGGTGCTAGTGATTTTGTGAATCTATGTTGTATTGGTCATAGAGCGCACTAGGGTGAAGTAAAGATATTCGGCGATGCTGGGTTCAATATCCCATGTAAAGCATGTGTGAGTTTGAATGCTGAAGTTCACTTTTGAGAGTGAGACAAGAAGATATGTAAGGATCAACAACCGATGTTAAAAAACCTTGAAGTGCGAGGATTGATTCAGGTTTAATAGCATTATAGTTGATAAGCTGTGGATAACTTCGGACTTATCCATACCGCATTTTGTAAAGAATAGGATAGGTCAATGAATTGGATCTTGGTGGCAATGGGGGGCGGAATAGGGGCCTGTTTACGCTACGGTGCAGGATTATGGTTGTTTAAACCGAGTATGAGTTTTCCATGGCCGACATGGTGGATCAACATCATCGGTTGTTTTGCTGCGGGTATTTTCTTTGCTTTTAGCCAGAAGTTTCCAGTACTGCAACAAGAAGCACGTTTATTTTTGATGGTGGGCATATTGGGCGGTTTTACGACATTTTCGAGTTTTGGCCTCGAAACTTTTCAGTTATTTAGACAGGGACAAACAGTGCTGGCTTTGAGTTATGCACTGTCGAGTTTAGTGGTGGGCGTCATCGTGCTTGGGATCGGATTTTATCTGTTGGATAGTTTGTTTAAACATTAAGAAAAACGCTGGTCAAAATAGGAACCAGAAAAGAACGCATAAAAAAGAAGCCTAAGCTGGAGGAGGTCTTAGGCTTCTTGATATCTTTACTATAACGCGTATAGCTTAAAGAAAAATGAAATTATTGTGAGCGTTTGAAACGCGCGAAACGTTTATTGAAACTTGCAACACGACCTTCATTACTGGTTTGACGTTGTTCGCCCGTATAAAACGGATGTGAAGCACTTGAGATATCTAAACTGACGTAAGGATAGGTCTTGCCTTCATGCTCACGAGTTTGATGACTTTCTAAGGTACTGCCGATCACGAAAAACGCGTCGGCATTGGTGTCGTGGAACAGGACTTCACGATACTCTGGATGAATATTGGCACGCATAGACCTCTCCTTAAATGTATTATTTTGAAATGTTATAATATAACAATTGGGAAGTCAAAATAAACCCAGTGACTTTATGTAACTGGGTTTGTTGAGTTGTAGCGATTTTATTGTGCCCACAGTCTTTATTTAGGCAGGAGGCGGGACCAACTCTTCAAATAGATCATTGAGGTTGTCGTGTACTTTGAGATGAATCAGGTTCCAATAATGTCCTGAGACTGTTCGATTGACCATTAGTGTATCGGGTGAGGGTTTAAACACATCCCAGTATTTTAGCGATGGTTTGACCAGTTCAATACTATCATGATGTGCTGAGTTTTCAGCAAAGTCATACAAAGTGGTCAGTGGACGCATGAGCACTTCTAACCATGCTTCATACAGTTCGGCAGGGAACTTGCCTTGCTCAGACATCGAGTGCAAAGCAGTCAGTTGCTGTTCCATGACCAAGATATCACTGTCGCGCGCTGCTTGAATCAGCTGCTTAAAATGCATCACGATTTCAGTCGATAGAGTTTTTACACCGCCGTAGTCATATACGATCACGCTACCATCTTCTCGGAAGGCAAAGTTGCCCGGATGGGGGTCGCAGTGGAAACGTTTTAAGAAGAAAATCTCACGGCCAATGGCACGAAATAAACGACGCCCCAGTTCATTTCGCGTCTCTTGTGACCATGTACTGGCCGTTTCAATGCTTTCGCCGTGCTCCAAGCTTAAGGTCAAAATATGACGGCTTGAATAGTCTTTGTAGACTTGAGGAATAATAATTTTAGAGTCTAAAGCTTGATGAAAGGTTCTTGCGACCTCTAAGTTTTGGGCTTCTATTTGATAGTTTAGCTCGTTGTCTAAACTGTCCTGAATTTCTTTAAAGAGTTGATCTTGCAGCTTACGGTCAATTTTGAGCACACCCATCAAGCGAAGCGCTAAACGGACTTGTTTTAAGTCACTTTCACAGGCTTCTTCTACACCCGGATATTGAACTTTAACCACAACCTGTTCACCACTCGGTAAAGTGGCTTTATGTACTTGACCAATGGAGGCTGCGGCAAAGGGTTGTTCATCAAAGGCTGTAAATATTTGATTGAGCGGCTTGCCGAGTTCTTTTTCAACTTGAGCTTTGATCTCTTGAAAAGGCATCGCAGGCGCTTGACGTTGTAATTTACTAATTGCACGTGCCACTTCAGGCGGGAAAATGTCTTTGTATTGAGATGCAATTTGCCCGACTTTCATCACGGCACCTTTCATTTCACCTAAGGTGTCTGCAATTTGAAGTCCAATGTCCTGAAAAAGCTGACTGCGCGCCGCATTTTTTTTATCTTCATCGGCATTGAAGTTTTTAATTGAATTGGTCACAGTTTTGGTTGCGATACTTGCTGTCATGCTGGCAAGTTTCATAAAGCGACGACCGGGCGTACGAGTCGTATTTGCCATGCGATATTCCTCGGGGAATTTTCATTACATCTCAGATTTGATCATAGGCGACAAATGCAAAACTGCCTACTTTAAATTGTTAAGCTGATGTTTCTATTTAAATAATAGTGGTCAGTTGAGTGAATTGCACACAAGATGTCGCTGCATTTAAAAATCGCGTTACACTGTGCGAAAAATTTTGAGTAAGAAATAAATGAAAGTTTATCGTTATTTTACAGGCAAGGACGATGTGCATTTTTGTGCGCGTGTCACCAAAGCACTGAATGAAGGCTATAGTTTGTATGGTTCACCCACCATGACCTTTAATGGCAGTGAGGTGATCGTGGGGCAGGTGGTGGTTAAAGACGTTGAGGATGAGAGTGAAGTGCCACAAGGTCTGAAAGACGCTTTGGCACAACAGTAGAACAACTGGAATAGGAGAAGAGTCTGGCTCCTTCCTATTCTATGCCATGCATGACTTATGGATAGTCCTGACTGAGGCGTTTATTGTTATTATAAAGACGGAGCAAGAGCAGGGCACACGCCACGCTTAAACCGACAATCAGTCCAATCCAAACACCTGCTGCACCTATGTTGGTGTAGCGCGCTAAATAGATACTGACTGGGAAAGCCACGATCCAATAGGCAACCATGGTGATCCACATTGGGCCTTTGGTATCTTGCATGCCGCGTAAACAGCCTGCGGCACTAATTTGCCAAGCATCCATCAGCTGATAGGCAAGTGCGAACAGCAGTAAATACATCGCAACTTCCGATACTTCATGATCCGAGGTATAAATCGCCACAATTTCAGGACGAAACAGTGCAATCAGCAGCATGGTCATCAGCGCCAAAACCGTACCTGTAGCCATTCCGAGTTTTTGCACTTTTCGCATAGCCTCCCAGTTTTTCTCGCCATAATAAGTCCCGACACGAATAGTCAGGGCGATGGCAAGGGACATCGGAATCATAAACAGCTGAGAGGTGACCGACATTGCAATTTGATGCGCAGCCACAATGGTTTCACCCAATGGGCTGAGAATAATCGCAGCGGTACTAAAAATACTGACTTCGAAGAAAATAGCTAAGCCAATAGGTAAACCAAGTTTTAAAATACGTTCGATCCAGTAGCGATCCATCTTCTCCCAAGTGCTAAACACTTGAGTTTTTTGATATGCCGAGGCTTTAAAAATATAAGTGGCCAAGGTGAAAAACATGATCCATTGTAAAATAGCAGTGGCAAATCCGCAGCCTGCCGAACCGAGTGCTGGAATTGGGCCGAAACCATACATAAAGACAAAGTTCAGTGGAACCAAAAGGACCAAGGCCGCTAAGCTAATGACGGTCACAGGACGTGGGTGACCAAGTGCTTCAGAATATCCACGCAGTGCGGCATACATAGTCACCGCAGGCATGCCAAAGCCAATGGCATGTAAAAATAGGCTGGCTTTAGGTAGTAAGTTTGCAGGAACACCCATGAGGGGCAATAACAGCGGCATGGCTTGTAAAATTAAACCCGCAATGCTCCCCAAAATAAAGGCCACCCACAGGGATTGACGAGCAATAGTGGCGATTTTTTCAGGGGTGCGTGCGCCATTGGCTTCTGCCACCAACGGCGTTGTCGCAATCATGATGCCACTGAATAGCAACATCACTGGTATCCATAAACCGACACCGACGGCAATTGAGGCTAAATCGGTAGGGGATAAATGCCCCGCCATGATGGTATCAATTAACCCGAGACCCGCTTGAGAAAACTGCGTGATCAGGATGGGCAGCATTAACACCAATAACTTTTTTAATTCGAAACGATGGGACGTGATTTTATTTGTAGTCGACACAAAAATTACTCATATTCATCATGTGCTTGGTCTAAATAAATTCAGCGTTGTAAAGTGAGAAGCACACCAATAAAAATTACGACGCCACCAAGTAAACGCTGCCAATTGACAGGGGTTTTTTCGGTACCAAGTAGACCATAGTGGTCAAAAATCATCGAGGTCAGGATTTGTCCAAAAATAACCAAACCTGAAAACGTGAGAAAGCCTAATTTAGGCGCAGTATAGATGCTTATACTGATGGCATAAACCCCTAAGCAACCACCGAGCCATAAGTACCATGGAATATTGGAAAAATCATGTAACTGCGGTTTGTCGACGGGCTGGAGTACAACCAAAAGTGCTAAAACGCAGGTTCCAATGAAGAAGGATAACAATGCGGCTTGTAGTGGAGAGTAAAAATATTCTCTGAGTTGTGTATTTAGTGCCGTTTGAAAAGTCATAGCAATGCCAATACCAAAGGCCAGTGGTAGCATAAACAGCAAGTGGCTCGATATTTTCATCATTTTAAACCATTCATTCTTCTTGTCTTTTTATCAGTCTAATCCAAATAGACACAGATTTCATAAGTGTCTTGATGCAGTCATGTTAAAATATGCAAGATTACCGCTGTGCTTTAGAGTCTCTTCCTTGACTGATTTACATCCTGCAAATATTCCGTTGTCTTTATATATTCACATGCCGTGGTGTGTGCGTAAGTGTCCCTATTGCGACTTCAACTCGCATGCGGTGCCAGATGGCAAACTGTCTTTAGATCTAGAGCAAGAATATTTACATGCTTTGGTGGAAGACTTTAAAACTCAACTCGAGTTTGCTCAAGGGCGTCATATTCATAGTGTGTTTATTGGCGGCGGAACGCCGTCCCTCATTTCAGCACAAGGGTATCAATCGTTATTTGCCCAGTTAAAAGCACTACTGCCTTTTGAGGCGGATTGTGAAATTACCTTAGAAGCGAATCCGGGTACAGTCGAACATGACCCTTTTGCCGATTATTTGGCAGCAGGTATCAATCGGTTATCGATAGGGGTTCAAAGTTTTAATACTGAACATTTAACCAAGTTGGGACGAATTCACAGCAATACCGATGCGATTTCTGCGATTGGTCTTGCGCGTGATGCAGGCTTTCAGCGAATTAATGTCGACCTCATGCATGGTTTACCTGAGCAAACTTTAGAACAAGCTTTACTGGATTTAAAGCTGGCCGTGGACAATGGTGCAACCCATATTTCATGGTATCAACTCACGATTGAACCGAATACCGTGTTCTTTAGAACCAAGCCTGTCTTACCTGTGGACGATGTGCTTGAAGAGATTCAAGCCCAAGGTGAGGCTTATTTAAAAGCGCAGGGTTTTATCAATTATGAAGTTTCGGCATGGCGTAAAGAGCAGCCTTCCGCGCATAATTTGAATTACTGGCAGTTTGGTGACTATTTAGCGATAGGGGCAGGTGCACATGCCAAAGTGACCCAGCCAGATGGAGTCTATCGTTTCCAGAAAACTCGTTTACCCAAAGACTATTTGGCTAAAGTTCCTGCGGAGCATGTGCAGTTTAAGCGCATTGAAGCAGATGAATTACCATTTGAATTTATGATGAATGCTTTGCGTTTAAATGATGGGGTTGCAGCTGAATATTATGCGCAGCGTACAGGTTTGAATCTGGATAGTTTGGCTGAAACGTTAGACTCACTACGCAGTCGAAAATTAATGGTGGATGATGCCATGCGCTTAGCATGTACCGAGCAAGGGCATGTATTTTTAAACTCAGTGTTGGAAGAATTTATCTAAGTTTTTTAAGTGATCTAGCTTTTAATGAGGCATATTTATTCGTCGGTATAGAGGGAATGAATATGCCTTTTTCTATGGAATCAAAAGCTTAATAATAAAGACTCTTGGTTTAACAGAAGAAAATGGCAAAAACTGGTTTTAGAAGAAATGATAGAACCTTGTATAAAGAATCTTTCAATTTGGGTTTAACAACCATTCATTTGAGTGGTGAAAAAGAATATTAAAAAGGATAAAAGTACCTAGTCATTTATAATACTAAGGGAATAATATGAAAAAAATAGGACTATTATCACTCATAATGCTTGGAGCGGTAGGCTCTACGTCGAATGCAGCGATTCCAGATCAAGTTGCTGAAGATGCTTATCTTTATGGCTACTCCATTGATGAAGCCTATAAATATTTCTATAAAACAACGGTTGAAACTAACACCCCATTAAATCGGTTCCAAAATATTCGCCAACTCGCGGATGATACTTATACCGCTCACCCAACCATTAACAATGACACGTTACATTTAATGGGGTGGTTAGATGTTGGGGCGGAACCTGTGATTGTCAGTATTCCAGACTTTGACAAGGGGCGTTACTGGATTTTACATACCATGGACATGGGACACTACACGACTGCCATGATTGGTGCTAGAACGCGTGGTACTAAAGGTGGTCGTTTCATGTTCGCATCAAAAGCATGGAAAGGCACAGTACCATCTAGCGTAAATGAAGTGATTTATGTAGATTCTGATTTGCAGAAAATGATGGGTCGTATTATGGCGACCAATAAAGAAGATGAGAAAAAAGCCCTAAATTATATGGATCAATGGAATATCCGGACTTTATCTGAGTATTTAGGTGTGGCTGGACCAAAGCAAAAGGAAAGAACATATTTAGATCCAGCAAAAACTTCATGGTTAGAACGTGTAAACTTTATGCTCTGTGAAGGCACCATGGCTGAAGCCGATCAGAAATGGATTAGCCAATACAAAGTGATGGGTATTGCCCCATGTAACTATAAATTGACTCAAGAACAGCTTGCAGCCGCTCAAGTGGGTGAAAAGCTTGGGATGCAGCATATTAGAGATCTTGTGCCGAAATTGACCCACTCACGTAACCTGCTTGGTACACGTGAGCAATTGAGTGAGGGTGCCCGTGATTTATTTGATATGGGGACATATTTAGGTCAATGGGGTTTACCTGCAGATGAAACCGTATATCTAAAAGCAGACATCGGTTCCGATGGTCAAAAGATTAATGGTTCGAATGGTAAGAAATACCAAATGCGTTTTAAAGCACCAGAAGTCAGTCAATTCTGGTCATTTACCGTTTATGGTTCTGACAACCGATTGATGGCGCATAACGAAATGAATCGTCATAGTCGTGGTGACCGTACACTTAAAGCGGGTGCAGATGGTCTGTACACCATAGAATTAAGTTCTGATGAAAAAGCCAATGCCAACAATTCAAACTTTCTACCGATTCCAAATAAAGACAGCTATATCATTTTAAGAATGTATGGCCCAAGTAAAGCCATGCAAGAGGGTAAATATTCAATGCCTGTGATAGAAGTGGTGAAGTAAGACTTTGATGTAATAGTCTATTCAAAAAAGCTCAGACTTCAGTTCTGAGCTTTTTTATCAATATGAGATTGATTTCAATTGTTTTTTAATTTATTAACTCTTCATCATAGATCAGATCATCTTCATGGATATTGATAAAGTCAGGTTGCGGATTTGTATCAAATTGAACCGCAGAAATGGACGCCTTGCCTAAAATCTTTGCTTTTGCAACTCTGTGCATACCATCCATTAATCGGCCTTGAGCACATAAAATGATGGGATAAGCTAAATCAGCCTCTAGAATGAGTTGTATATGCGCAATAATGTCTTGAGTGGTGGGGTGAGTATCTGGATACCAATAAGCTTCGTCTAATTCCTTGATGTCTGATAGCGGAACTTGTCTGACTTGAAAAGATTGAGTGATTTCGACCAAGCGATCGACATCCCAAATATAGGTATCGTTTTCAACTTTTCTAAAATGATATTGCTTTCTCATCAGGATTAAACTCAGCTAAAAATACAAAAGAATTAAAACATAAAGTTTAAAAGAATACCTGCGCGTGAAATTAAGCTGGCTAATAACTATCAGGCTTTAAATGGTCAGCCCTTTTTTGATTCAGCCGATATGAATAGAGTTGATTCATTTGTACGAATTCGCTTACATCAATTCCCGCTTTTTTCGCCTATACGTCTGCATGTGATTTTTTTAATATAGAACCATAGAGAGCAGGATGCTCCAATAGAATAACAATAAAGATCAGCTCAAGGACGAAGGTACGACAGGAGTCATACCTCAGCACTTAATACGAAAAACCCCGACAGGATGTCGGGGTTTTTTATTGTCTAAATTTTATCTTGTCATACAGGTAAGCTTATATTTACATCTTAAAACAGAGCCACGTTGAAACTTTGTTATGCTGAATAAATGAGCTGTGGTACAGAACTCTAGGTTTCGTAAAACTGAAAATAACCAAGCAATAATAAAGGAGAATCAGCATGGCACAGACCAGCCAAGACCGTAATCCAAGCCCTGATTTAGCTGAAGATAATGCATTTTTTCCATCGCCTTATTCACTTTCCCAATACACCGCCAGTAAAACCGACTTCGATGGAACCGACTATCCAACACCCTATATTGGGCATAAAAAAGTTTTGATGGTCGCAAGCGATGAGCGTTATTTACTGATGAAAAATGGCAAGTTCTTCTCCACAGGCAACCACCCAGTAGAAACTTTACTGCCTATGTATCATTTAGATCGTGCAGGCTTTGACATTGATATTGCGACGTTATCGGGCAATCCCGTTAAACTTGAAATGTGGGCGATGCCCCATGAAGATGCTGTCGTGCCTGCAACATTCCAAAAATACTTAGCCCAATTTAAGAAACCCCTAAAACTGGCAGATGTACTGAAAAACAGTTTAGGTGATGACTCTCCCTATTTGGCTGTTCTTATTCCCGGTGGGCATGGTGCTTTAATTGGTCTACCTGACAGTGAAGACTTAAAAACCTTACTGAAGTGGGCGGTGGCAAAAGATAAATTTGTCATTTCTCTGTGTCATGGGCCAGCAGGCTTATTGGCTACCGCGGTTAATGAAGCGCCTGAAAACTATATTTTTAAAGGCTATAAAATGTGTGTGTTCCCCGATGCACTCGATCAAGGGGCAAACCTAGACATTGGTTATATGCCGGGGGAGTTACCGTGGTTGTTGGCAGATCGCTTAGAAAAGTTGGGTGTGGAAGTGGTCAATAAAGAGATGTCGGGACAGTGTATTCAAGACCGTAAGTTAATTACAGGAGATAGTCCTTTGGCATCGAATACCTTGGGTAAA
This sequence comes from Acinetobacter sp. SwsAc2, assembly GCF_013391465.1. Classification (NCBI taxonomy): domain Bacteria; kingdom Pseudomonadati; phylum Pseudomonadota; class Gammaproteobacteria; order Moraxellales; family Moraxellaceae; genus Acinetobacter; species Acinetobacter sp. SwsAc2. Next base: position 35,289 of record NZ_JACBEZ010000008.1, read on the forward strand.
ATGGCAGCACAGGCGCTTTTAGCTGAGGTTCAGTAGTTTATTTTCTTCAATTAAGAGCGCCGTGGCGCTCTTTTTTGTCCGATTTGTTTGTTAAAGGTTTGATTCTTTAAGCTTGGAAACTGATCTTGAATGTGGATCAAAGATTAAACTTAAGAGCTCATTTGTTCCAACCAAACTGTTTAAAAATCGCATGGCCTTGTGGAGAACTTAAAAACGTAACAAAACTTTTTGCTTCAGGATTTTTTAGACTGTGCTGAGTCAGTGCAACACTTGCATCACGGTAAATCACCAGTTCAGGTTCGATCGGAATAATTTGCCCAATGTCTGGATTGCTGACTCCCCAAATATTAAATACCAACCATGCATCATAACTGCAGTCTGTTTCCCATGCTTTTTTCGCTGCGCCTGTATTGGGTGCATACATGGCGATATTTTTACGGAAGGATTTTGTGAGATGAATGTTGCCTGTTCTACCTGCAATATCTTCCCACATGCCCACTTGGCCTGCACCATGTGTGACCAAAACTTTGGTGTTTGGTTTGCTTAGGTCTTTAAATCCCTGAATATGCTTGGGATTATCTTTTCTGACTAAAATGGCAGCAGGGCGTAAGTAGAGTGGCTCAATTGAGTCCTTTACGATTTTGTTGGCAAATACGCTTTGAAAATCAGACATCATCGCTTCCGAACCGCTATAGATGACGTCTGCATCGAGTTTGGCTTTGTCGGCCCATTGTGAAGTAGGACCAGCGGTTACATGGACATCTATCCCTGTCTTATTTTTAAATTGTTTCGCTGCTTCATGCATTGCTGGTGCTGGTCCACCTGGACCATAAACATTGATTGCCGCAATAGTGTCCATTGATAAAAAGCCCAGCATGAGCGGAAAGATATAGTAGCTCAGCTTATACATTTTTAACATTGTTATTTCCTTTATTGATATTTGAACGCTGATCATATTTGTTTTTCTGATGTAATTGAATATTTATATTATTTTTTTTGTTAAATGATTTTTTAATATGTGAAAGAGAACAGCAGCAACTACGAAGTTGCAGGTTTATGGAAATATAAGGTCGAACAAGAAATAAAAAGAGCGCCTAGGCGCTCTTTTTATCGGTCTGATACTGTTAATTAGTAGTCAAAGCTAAAGTGTTCAGGTGCTAAAGAAGTCATGGTTTTTGAAGGATTGACCATTGCTTCGGCATGACCTTGGGTACGTGGCAATAAACGTTCGAAATAGAAGTCTGCAACTTTAATTTTTGCTTTATAGAATTCAGGTGTTTCTTGACCTTCACCTGATGCCAATTTTTCTGAAGCCACAGCCGCTTGTTGCGCCCAGAAATACACCATCATCACATAGCCAGAGAACATTAAAAAATCGACAGAAGCTGAAGATACCACGTCACGGTCTTTACGAGCTGCCAGCATAATGCGAACGGTTAAGGCATTCCATTGTGCGCAAAGCTTAGTTAAGTTCCAACAAAAAATACATCTAGCTGTTATATGCATATATTTATTTAGATAAAATTTTAATTTATATGTGTGTGTTAAATATATTTAAAGATTTTTTTTGATTTATGGTTTTTTTAGAATTAATTTAATAGGTTTTTTAGTTGTTTTTTTGATGTAAGTTAATGATATAAGTGGTGATGCAAAAAAATGGTTATATGGAATTTTTCTAATTGAATTGAATATTTTTATTTTAATAGGGGGTTATTTGTTTTTGGTGGATATGGTTTAAATAAAAAATATTATTATTGATTTTGTTTTTTAAAATTTCACATACCTAATAATTATGAAAATTATATAGATGGATTTTATACTATCGATGTTTCTACTTAATAAAGCTGAAAAGTTGAGGGAAAGTTATAGCACTAAGAAAAAACATAAGCTTAAAGTACAAGCTACTTTTTCAGACCTAAATACAATGAATACTGAACTTACGTATGTGCAGTGGTGAAACCCATGACTTCAAGTGATTCCTAACTTGCCAATTCCATCTGGTAGCCTTGTTTAAGCTGATATAAGGCTATTTGATGTAGAAGTTTGATACCCAATAGCCTATGAGTCCTTCAACCATAAAAATTTTAAAAATCAGCATATTTCCTAAAAAAATTAAAATTTAAACTATTCATTTAGCATTATCATCTTCAAGGTAAAAGGTTTGAATATTAAATTTATAGGATTGAGTTGAAGAAATAAAGTTATGTGGAAGTGTGTTTTTTATAATTTATTTTAATGAATTGTTTTAACACTTCTTATTGGGGGGTATTTTGTTGATTGAAATATTTTTTTACAATTAAAAGTGTATACCAAGTTTCAGTCAATAAAAAATAAAACAATAAGATACTTTTAGTTTGTTTTTCTGTTGAGTCATTTGTTTTTTCTTGGTGGTTTATTAAATTTTTTTATGTGATTTAATGTTTTTAGATTAAATAAAAATTAAATTTTATTAAACCGAGAGTGTGGAAATAATATGGGTTAATAGGGATGGTTAAAGTCATGAGAATAGCAGCAATTAATATAGGATTATGTTTTCTGTGTTTTTTAAGTAATTCCTATGCAACGTCGGATGAATGGAGTACACGCTGGAAACCTTCTGCGAACCGTTCAACAGAACATTTAGTTCAGGCCAATTTAATTGAGCTTATGGATTCAGACTATTATGACGGGCTGGGAAAAACCACAATTTACAGTACATCGACTAGCTCCATTGGTACGGTCAACTCATCTACAAGTAACGTTAATGTTAATGGTGGAGACAACACCGTCGATATTTCTAGTGATGCTGTGAATGAGGCAGATGTTACTTCAACAACCAATCAAAATAATCAAGCCTGTCCTAATTTGAGCACCCAACCGGGAGCCTCACTATGCTGAATTTTCAAGTAAATAGAAGAGTAGTATCTTCGGTGAGTGTTGCGCTTGTGCTAAGCCAAGTTGTGACAGGTTGTACGGGATTAGCGTTGTCTAACAAGAAGCCTGTCACCTTAGTACAAGGTCCCCCAATTACAGATATTTTTACCCCTTTTGATATGGCTCTGTCTTGTCTAAAAGGACAGTTACGTAATGATGTCAATTTCTCTGTAGGCGCGATCTTAGACCAAACGGGTAAAGATGTGGTCACTAACGGAGGCAGCGGCAAAATGGTCACCCAAGGTGCAGGGGATATGGTGCAATCGGCATTGTTCCAAGCAGGTGTGAGTCTATTAAACCGTCGTGATCCCCGCATTATTGAAAGTGAGGCGAAGTGGGGTATTCGTGATCCAAGAAATATTCATGCTTCAGATTATTACGTCACTGGCAGTATCAATAGTTTAGATTTCATTCCAGGTGGTGGTTTTGATATGCAAATAGGCGGTGTTGGGCCAACCTATAGTCAAACCCGAATTATGGTTGGGCTCGATTTATCTCTCACTGATACCCGTAGTAGTAGAGTGGTCGCAAACGTCTCCTTACAAAAGCAAATCGTTTCGCAAGATTATGGTATTAATGCGGGTCGATTTGCAGGGCATACCTTACTGAATATTCAAGTAGGCAAGGGTGAACGTGAAGCAACCAATTTTGCATTACGTCAGATGCTCAATTTGGCGACCTTTGAATTGTTAAGCCAAGTGATTCCACCCAATACATTTGAAAGTTGCCGTGCAGCCATTCCACCTGAATTTGGAACTCTAAATTTAACCCGCAGTTCGGTTGCACTCCACAAATATAAAGAAAGCCAACAGCAAAACTATAGTGCAGGTTCAGAGACAGACAAAGCGTTGCTTGATACTCATTCCAAAAGCAGTGCACCTCTGAATGAAAAAAATAAATCAACGGATACACCAAGTAAAGATACACGACCTCCAAAACAGCGGGAATCGGATTTGATCAAAGATCCTGATGCGGAACCGGAGATGAGTAAACAAGATTTGATTAAATATATTAGTAAAAAACAGGCCGTACCATCACAGCCTGTAGAGAAAGAAGATAAGAAAACAGATGAACCACCACAATTGCTTTGGGATGCAAATCCAGCGGTCACTGAAAATTATTGGTCAACAAGCAATCGTGATTAACCGAATTTCAAGAATAGGCTCGCTCCTATTACATAAAAAAATGAGTACTTAGCGAGGAGTACTTTAGAGTGAATAAGGAAATAATTATGAATAATACTATCAAAACAATCGCCTTATCTGTATCTGTAGCTTTCCTATCAAGTGCTGCACTGGCTGGGGGAGGACATCATGTACAGGTGAATACAGGTTTACAAGACACTCTTGATTTATTAGCGCAAAATGCAACAAATGGAAGTGCTTTGAATCTTGCCATTAATACTAACAGTATCGATGCAACTGTGAATACTGCTGGTGGAATCAATAATTTAGGAGATATTGAAACCTCCGCAATTGGTGCCGTGAACACAGGTAATATCACGCTTGAACAAGGTAATGTGTATCAAGTGAGTTCTGGAGCATTTAGTGGAGAGTTTGAAGCTTCTTTGAATGCTTGGAAAGATGTGGGCGGTCATTATCATCAACAACTAGATTCAGGTGTTGAAGCTGCTGTTAGTGGATCTGTTGATACTGAATACTATCAAGAGTTGAATAGTACTTTGAGTAATTATGCTGCTGCAAATCTAGCATTTAACTCAGGTTCCGTTGATGCTTCTGTGAATACTAAAGGCTTTAAAAACACAATTGACAGCATCAAAACCTCAGCGATTGGTGCAGCGAACACAGGCAGTATTACTGTCACTGTAAAGTAAAATCATCCAACAACTTAGACAAAAAATCTAACTATCTGCCGATAGTTAGATTTTTTATTTGTGATGATTGTCATCCTATTTTATAAGGTACATGAATAGGATGATGCATTCAGTTCTTTAGCTTAGTAATCAAAGCTAAAGTGTTCAGCAGCCAATGACGTCATGGTTTTTGAAGGATTGACCATTGCTTCGGCATGACCTTGGGTACGTGGCAATAAACGTTCGAAATAGAAGTCAGCTACTTTAATTTTTGCTTTGTAGAATTCAGGTGTTTCTTGACCTTCACCTGATGCCAATTTAGCAGAAGCTACAGCCGCTTGTTGAGCCCAGAAGTAAGCCATCATTACATAGCCCGAGAACATCAAGAAATCGACAGATGCAGATGACACGATGTCACGGTCTTTACGAGCCGCCAGCATGATACGAACAGTTAAAGCATTCCATTGCGCGCAAAGCTTAGTTAAGTCCCAAGCAAAACGGCGCATGTATTTGTTGCGAGCATGTTGACCACAGAATTTCAGAATTTCAGCAGTGTAGTCACGAATTACTTTACCTTTAGAGGTCAGAAGTACTTTACGACCAATCAAGTCCAGTGCTTGAACACCTGTTGTGCCTTCATACAATGTCGCAATACGTGCATCACGTGCAATTTGCTCCATGCCCCATTCTTTAATGTAGCCATGCCCGCCATAGACTTGCATACCGTGGTTTGCCGCTTCCAAGCCCAATTCAGTTAAGAAGCCTTTTAAAATTGGGGTATAGAAACCTAAGTGATCATCATGTGCTTCAAATGCAGCAGTATCGCCACGCTCAAGTGCATCGGCCATTTTGTCTGCAATTTGTGCTGCATAATAAATCATTGAACGACCGCCTTCAGCAATCGCTTTTTGTGTCAGTAACATACGGCGAACGTCAGCATGGTGAATAATGGCATCAGCGACTTTTTCAGGGTCTTTCTTGCCAGAAAGTGCACGCATAGACATACGTTCTTTGGCATATGGAAGTGCACCTTGGAAAGAAAGCTCAGCATGTGCAATACCTTGAATTGCCGTACCGATACGTGCGGTGTTCATGAAGGTGAACATGGCATGTAAGCCTTTGTTTGGCTCACCAATCAAGTAACCGACAGCATTATCAAAGTTCAACACTGCGGTTGCAGAAGCACGAATCCCCATCTTATGTTCAATTGAACCACAGGTCACAGGGTTACGTTCACCAAGGCTACTGTCTGCATTGACCAAGAATTTAGGCACAATGAACAGTGAAATCCCTTTGGTGCCTGCAGGTGCATCTGGAAGACGAGCAAGTACGATGTGAATGATGTTCTCAGTTAAATCTTGTTCACCTGCAGAGATGAAGATTTTGGTGCCTGAGATGCTATAAGTGCCATCGGCATTTAATTCAGCTTTGGTCTTTACTTGACCTAAGTCGGTGCCACACTGAGGTTCAGTTAAACACATGGTACCAGACCATGTACCTGCCACTAAGTTCGGCATATACAGATTTTTCTGTTCGTCTGTACCAAATTGTAAAATGGTGTTCATACAGCCGATGCTTAAACCTGGGTACATTTGGAAAGACCAGTTTGCTGTACCCATCATTTCCGATTTAATCAGGTTTAATGATTGTGGCAGGTTCTGACCGCCAAATTCTTCAGGGAAAGACAAACCTTGCCAGCCACCTTGGACAAACTGGTCATAAGCGTCTTTGAAGCCTTTTGGAGTTTTCACTTCACCATTGTCGAAGGTACAACCTTCTTCATCGCCCGATTGGTTTAAAGGAGATAAAATATTTTCACAAAAATCTGCTGCGCCTTCTAAGATCATATCTACCGTATCAGCGTCGGCAGCTTCACCATTCGATAGGGTTTGATAATGTGCAGGATAATCCAGCACTTCATTCATTAAGAAGCGAATATCATGTAAGGGAGCTTTATATGCAGGCATGTGTGTAATCCTAATTTAGAAATAGTATTGGATTATTTAAATCGATCATTTCATTATTCATACATCGTATCAAAATACATTGATAGATCCGACTTGAGAAAATGTCAGAAAGGCGAATTGGTAGATAAAATCATCAATCTAAAAAGACAGTTCTGTTACACTGACTCGGTGGTCTTTTGATCATGTACTTTTTTAATAAACTATAATTAACTCAGGTTTTCAGCAAGTATTATGCGCTTAAAATATATAACACTTTGTTTATTGGGTTTGAGTATCAGTGGGTGTACTCAGCATGTCATTAAATCCAATGCCTCTTCAGATCAGCAGCTCGGGCAACAAGCCACGCAAGGCCTAAATGCCATGTTTGAAAATGCCAGCTATGATTTTAAAGGTCAGTTCTCTATTCAATCTGACTTTAATTTTAATGAGTCCAAGCCAAATTCTAAGTCGAATACTCAGTCAAATGGGACGAACTTAGATCCAGAGTTGAAAAAACAATTAGATCAACTATTAAAAAATCAAAAGATTTCTTTTACGGCCAAAGAAAAACAAGCCCTATATTATGCACTTGCGCGTGAACAAAATCCGTATGCATCGTTGTATGGCAGTGGTGAATCACGGTCTGCTAAGGTTCAAATCGCAGAATCTTTGGTAAATTTACTCAATGACTTACAGTTTAGTTATCAAGGCTCTGTGCATTTCCGTCAAAAATTGGCAGCATTGACTTTGCAGTTAAGTTATCAAAAACCAACCCTACAAGTGCAAGCACAGTTGCCGATGGTGGTTGATTTTAATGATTATAAATTTTACACCAACTACTTTGCCTTTATGCCGTTCATGGTAAACCGTGAAAGTCAGGATCGTTTTGCCTACATTGACTTTTCTAAGCATAAAGAAGCATTCGGTAATATTGATTTTAAAAAGTTTGCTGAATACTTAAAACAAATGAATGCACTGCCATATGCTTTGGCAGAGCCAAATCAGGTGCATAGTGTTGATTTAAGCAAGTCAGAAAAAGAAGCCGGCCTAAGCAAAAAAATTCGCTATATGGGTGACTTAGAAACAGCACAAGTACAATTGGGCTTATTTGAATACGTCAATAAACTGCACTATACCCAGCAGATACAAGCTTTGGATGCTGAGAGTCTGATTGAGGATGCTGCAAAAACACCAAGCGCCGCGGAAGATGCAATGCAGGCAGCGAAAGAAGCAGAGATTGCTGCAAGTAGTGCAAGTGAAGACCCAGCCTATGATTCACTCGAACGTGTCAGTCATTTGGTGAACCAAAAAATGCAGAACCTGAGTGGTTATGGGCAGAGCGATGAACAAGACATTGTTGTAGATGCCGCTGCCGATGCTACGGTTGATGCAGCAGCAGATGTGGCTTATGCGCAGGCCGCGACAGAAGATGCTGATGAGACAGCAACTGAAGTGTCTGCTTCTGCAGCACCAAATACGCTATCTGAAGAAGCTTGCGATGCGCTCATCAACAGCAAGAACATTCCTATTGGTAAAGTGACCACATGCCGTGATTATCAAGATATTGATGTACTTGCACCTAAAATAACCAATGAATCTGTAGATGAAGAGACTTTTGGACAAGCAGCGACCAATGTTTTGGAAGAGCTGAAACCACTCTTTAGTGCGTATCAAACAGAGCAACTGGTAGACGCACAAAGCTTTAAACAACTTTGGCAAAAACATCAGGCTGAAATTACACCAATCATGGCACAGCTGGGTAGTGAGCGTTCACCGTTTGTGATGGATGTTGGACTGGACCAAAAAGGTCGTGCGCAAAACATGGATTACAACATTGTGATTAGCGATGAGCAAATTGGTAAGCTGCAAATTAAGAGCACCAATCAGGTGTTTAATTATGGCAGTGCGACCGCCATTGACCGTCAAGCTTTAAGAAATGCCAAATCGATTGAGGAAGTGTCTAAAGGTTCATTGCTGGAAAATGTAGTGAAAGGCATGCTGGGCCCGTTAGGTGCAGATTCATCAAGTGTAGAGAGCGCATCATCAAGCACAACAGAATTACCTAAGGCTATTTCAGATTATTACCAGCAGGCAGCGCAGCAAAGTTATGCACGTCATCATTCTGAAGTCAAAGCCTACCAAGCGGTATTTGCTTTGATGTTTGCCGCACAGCGTCCAGAGTATATTCGTTACTATAGCTCAGCGACCATCAATGAAATTTCAGAAGTGTATGCCTATGAGTTCATGGATGTTGCAGAGCCGAAGGGTGCAGCACTTAAACGTCTGACTCAGTTACGTCAAAAACATGCTTTACAACACAAACAAGACTTTGATGAGCTGGGTGAAAGTATCGCCAATATTGTTAATGATGCGTTGGAAAATGTACAAGAAAATCAGCATTGGAAGGATTTGGCGAAGAAATACAAAACCAAGCAAGCGGTCTTTGCTCAGGTCTATCAAGAAAAATTTACCGATACCTATGAGATTGACCAAGAGCAGAGCGCATATTTGACTCAGTCTGCACAAGTCTTTGCTAAAGCATTTGCAGATGACTTAAAAGGTCAATTGACAGAAAAATCGTTGCAAGGTTTGAAGCTTGAACATGACGACTTCTTTAGCGATTCGACCTATTACGAGACCTATAAAGCCGTACAGAAACACATGAACTAATCTGAAAAAAGAACCTCTGCAGAGGTTCTTTTTTATTTGTGCTTATAAAAAGTCTCTGAGGTTGGGTTTGATGCCATTCCAAATCGAAAAAGATTCAATTGCCTGACCAACCAGCATGCCGTAGCCTTCTGAGGTAGGTACGCCGCGAGCTTTGGCTTGATCTAAAAAAGTTGAGGGTTTGCCATAGGCCATTTCATAAGCATGTTGAAAGTGCAAATCTTCAGGCAGAATGAGGGCATCGCCACTTAGGCTGGCAGAGGTTGCGTTAATCACCAAATCAAATTGCCCTTCGAGTGCATCTAAGCCGATGGCTTGTAATTCAGCTTGCGGTACAGCTGTTTTTAAGTCACTCACCAGTTGCTCTGCACGGGCAAGGGTACGATTGGCAATCACAATTTTTTTCACCCCTGCTTGTACCAGTGGGTAAATGACGCCGCGAGTTGCACCACCTGCACCGATGATTAACACATCAGTCTGGTCTAAACTCCAGTCCAACGCACGAATGGCATCGACTAAGCCTTGTCCGTCGGTGTTGTCTCCATGCAGTTGACCATCGACCATCCACAGCGTATTGACTGCTTTCGCAATTTTAGCGCGTTCAGTGAGGACTGCGCAGGCGGCAAAGGCTTGTTCTTTAAATGGAACTGTGACGTTTAGACCTATGCCACCGTGGGCGAAGAATTCTTGAATGTTGGCGAGGAAGCCATCGAATGGCGCAAGACGTTTACTATAGTTGAGGTCGAGCCCCATTTTTTGTGCAAACGCATGGTGAAGTTCAGGTGAGCGAGACTGCTCAATCGGGTTGCCAATGACAGCGAATTGTTTGCTCATCGCACCAAGTCCATATGAGAAATGCCGTTCAATATACGGCAAATTAGACTCAGGCTAAAGCGTTAGACTATTTTTTCTGAAGCAGAAGGGCTTATGGATTACAGATGTTGTGAATCGTATCAAACAATAGCTTTGCCGCGGTCAGGGTTAAGCCGATACCTGCAAATACAGTGATGCTGATGGAAGCATTGTCATTGAATGCACTTTCAGAAAAAATGGTGGTACTGATCGAGCTTAGCAACACAATAGCAAAGCAGAAAAGAACCATGGTGGTAGAGCTAACTCTTTTTGCGAACATGTTTGGGGCCTCATAGAACACAAAGGAGGATATTAAACATTGATGTCATTAAAATGAATGTATTGAAAATTACTTAATTTAGTTTACGGTTTTTGCGAACTTAAAAGAACCCAATTACTGTTTTAAACCTGTGACAATGTTTTAATAAATGCAAAGAAATGACGCTTTGTGTAGTGGTCATTCTACGGGGAATTGATCGGGAAATATATAAAATTTAATGTATAAGCTGCCCTAATCTGGTGAAAAGGGCATACGTGGGGGATTTAGAATTGTAAGTCTATGTGTCTATTTGAGCAGCTTGAGCCAATCTTGTGGTTTGAGGTAATAATCGGTGAGTTTTTTCTCAGCGGAATCAAGCTCCCATTCAGTTCGATATGACCAACCCGCCAAATTTGGCAAGCTCACTAAAATCGATTCAATCCGGCCACCTGTTTGTAAACCAAAGAGCGTGCCGCGGTCATAAACCAAGTTATATTCAACATAACGACCACGACGATAGATTTGAAAGTCGCGCTGTGCCTCGCTATAAGGCTTGTCTTGGTTACGTTGGAAGATTGGAAGAATGGCGTTGAGGTAGCCATTGCCCACAGCTTGGATATATTGGAAACAGGTTTCAAAGTCCCATTGATTGAGATCATCAAAGAACAATCCACCGACACCACGTTGTTCGTCACGGTGTTTTAAATAGAAGTAGTCATCACACCATTGTTTATGTTCGGCATAGACTTCAGCGCCAAAGGGCGCACATAAGTCATGCGCTGTCTGATGCCATGACAGTACATCTTCATCGTTGGGATAAAATGGAGTGAGATCGAAGCCCCCTCCAAACCACCAAATTGGATCTTGACCTTCTTTTTCAGCCACGAATAAGCGCACATTTGCATGTGAAGTCGGGACATTTGGATTTTTCGGATGGATCACTAAAGAAACACCCATGGCCTGTGCTTTGGCGCCTGCAATTTGCGGATGGCGTTCAGTCGCTGAAGCAGGGAGTTTAGATATGTTGATGTGTGAGAACATCACTCCACCTTTTTCAATCACCGTACCATTTTGCAGTACGCGTGAGCGACCCCCACCGCCTTCAGGACGCTCCCAATCATCTATTCCAAACTGCGCAGTCCCGCCACCTGCACGTTCTTGTTGTTCAAGTGCGGCACAAATACGAGCTTGTAAGTCGAGGAGAAATTCGCGAACACGTTGGATATCCGCAGACGTTGGGTGCTGCATGAAAAGCCTCATGGAAAAAGATGAAAACTGCCTACATCAAAACATAAAACAGCAAAAAGATTAAGAATATTTTCCGAAGAGTCCTACTGCAGCATTCGATGTTGTGAAGCAATTCAAAAATGAAATGCTGCCATTCGAAAATAACCTGACCAATTCGCTAGGTTGAATTCTGATTCTAAGCTCAGCAGAATAACCAAAGTACAGACCCGAGTTTGGCGATGCAGAATAGGCTGCATCTTCTGAATGCGGAAGAACTGATGGTAAATATGCGCGATTCATTGATTCAAAAATACAATGTTCCTGGTCCACGTTATACCAGTTATCCAACGGTGCCGTATTGGGAAGAGGCGCAGTTTTCTTTAGAGCAATGGAAACAGACGCTGAAAACATCGTTTGCTGAATCGAATTCAACTGAAGGCATAAGTTTGTATATTCATCTGCCTTTTTGCGAAAGTCTCTGTACTTTTTGTGGCTGCCACAAACGCGTGACCAAAAAGCATGAGATGGAGCAGCCCTATATTCAGGCGGTTTTAAAGGAATGGTCTCTTTATTGTGAATGGCTTGAAGAAAAGCCGCGCATTAAAGAAATTCATTTGGGTGGAGGAACGCCCACTTTCTTTGCTCCAGCACATTTAACTCAGTTAATTGAAGGCATCCTTGCGCATGCAGAGATTGCCGAGCAGTATGAGTTTAGCTTTGAAGGGCATCCGAACAACACCACACGGGAGCATTTGCAAGCCTTGTATGACTTGGGTTTTCGCCGTGTTAGTTATGGGGTACAGGATTATAATGAAACCGTACAAAAAGCCATTCATCGGATACAGCCTTTTGAACATGTTGCGCAGGTGACGCAGTGGGCACGTGAAATAGGCTATAGCTCAATTTCACATGATTTGGTCTTTGGTCTGCCTTTTCAAAACTTGGATGATGTGCTCAACACCATTGATCAAACCAATCGTTTACGCCCAGACCGTCTGGCCTTTTATAGTTATGCGCATGTGCCTTGGATCAAAGGCAACGGGCAACGTGGGTTTAAAGACCATGATGTGCCGAAAGATGAAATAAAACGGCAGTGCTATGAAGAAGGGAAAAAGAAGCTGCTTGCGCAGGGGTATCATGAAATTGGTATGGATCATTTTGCTTTAGAAAGTGATGCGATGTACCAATCATTTCAGGCAGGCACTCTGCATCGCAATTTTATGGGCTACACCGCATCAAAAACCCAAGTGATGATAGGTTTAGGTATTTCATCCATCAGCGATAGCTGGTATAGCTTTGCGCAAAATGAAAAAAAACTCGAAGATTATTATGTGCGACTCGAAAACAATGAACTTCCCGTCTATCGCGGGCATATTTTGAGTGCTGAAGATTTGCTAATTCGTCGCCACATTTTAAATTTGATGTGTAGCTTTCAGACGTCGTGGGCAGATTCAGATATGCAATTTCTGGAATTGGCTGAGGTCTTGGGACAACTGGAAGAAATGCAGGACGATGGTTTATTGGAAATTAGACCACACAGTATACGGGTGACTGAGCAGGGCAAAGCCTTTGTCCGCAATATTTGTATGGCGTTTGATTTGCATTTAAAACGCCGTCGACCTGAGAGTCGTATTTTCTCCATGACCATCTAATCTGATTGAAGTGCTCTAAGCCAGCCTTTTTCAAGCAGGCTTAGAGTAAGTTTTTAAATTTTAAAAATCATCTTTCTTGTACAAGTGTGCCATGCGTTCATGTTTGGTTTTTAAATATTCTTCATTGAAAGGATTTAAACCGACCGTCAAAGGCACACGATCCACCACATTGATCCCTTGTTCTTGCAGTGCTGCAATCTTCAATGGATTGTTAGTAATCAAACGGACTTGTTGAATATTTAAATGATCTAACATAATACTGACCATGTCATAACGACGTGCATCGGCAGGGAGGTTGAGCATTAGGTTGGCATCGACTGTGTCATGCCCTTGGTCTTGTAGCGCATAAGCACGAATTTTATTGGTCAGCCCAATGCCACGACCTTCTTGGCGCAAATACAGAATCACGCCTTGCCCAGCTTCATTGATCAGTTTTTGCGTGGCTTGCAATTGTGGACCACAGTCACATTTTAAGGAAGCAAAGGCATCGCCCGTGAGACATTCGGAATGAACACGGACTAAAACGGGTTCTGTGATCGGCTGATCCAAACCTTTTGAGAGTGCAACATGTTCTTCACCGGTCTTAGGATCTTGAAATACGGTGATGTTAAATTCACCAAAAGCAGTCGGTAAACGGGATGTAGCAACAAATTCAATAGGCACAGCTAAACCTGTAAATAGTTCAGAAATTGGCTAAAGTATAGCGTAATGCATCGACATTGGTAGAATTGCATCCATGAATTTATGTAGAAGATTTTCTTTTTTGTATAAAGCGAACGATAATAGTTGATAAATAGTAAGATTATTCAGGATAATCACCTGCACTAAACGAACACCCAGTGAGAGCACTGCTCAAAACTGCATCGCTAGAAATATGGCTGATTGAAGGTGATAGCATTCGACGATATGATCGAATTACCCATTTGACCTAGCTAGATTTGCCAGGCTTTAGAAGGCTTTGCCATATTATGTTGTATACAGAAATACCAGCTCATCGCCCTGTAACACCGTTGTTGGATACGATTGATCATCCTCAACAACTTCGCTCGCTTGAGCAAAGTCAATTAGCACAAGTGGCAGACGAGCTACGTCAATTTATTCTGTATGCCGCAGGACAAAGTGGGGGACACTTTGGTGCAAACCTCGGTGTAGTCGAGCTCACCGTGGCATTACATTATTGCTTCAACACGCCGAATGACCGCTTAATTTGGGATGTCGGTCATCAAGCTTATCCGCATAAAGCCTTGACGGGCCGCCGTGAACAGCTCACGACTATTCGTGCTAAAGATGGTTTGGCTGCCTTTCCTGCGCGTGATGAATCGGTGTTTGATACCTTTGGAGTCGGACATTCTTCGACTGCGATTTCAGCAGGTCTAGGTATGGCGCTGGCACGTCGTTATCAAAACAATCCATGTGAAGTGGTCGCGATCATTGGTGATGGGGCGATGACAGCAGGTATGGCCTTTGAAGCCATGAACGATGCAGTCGCGCATGATGCGGACCTGATGGTGGTGCTGAATGACAACGATATGTCGATTTCATGCAGCACAGGTGGTTTTGCTAAACATTTGGCTTCGATTTGGGAAAGTGGTCAGTCCATTAATATTTCGGCGGATGGCGAAGCTTATGTACAGCCACATCCTGAATGGATCTATAACTCACGCTTACATAGCGCAGCGACAGATGCGGCTGACAACGTCTTTAAAGCGATTGGTTTTGATTACTTTGGGCCTTTTGATGGGCACGATGTTGAGCAGTTGACACAAGTCTTTACCGCATTGAAAAAACGTAAAGGGCCACGTTTAATTCATGTTTATACCAAAAAAGGCAAAGGTTTTGCACCTGCTGAAGCTGACCAAATCAAATATCACGCGATTACAAAAATAAATGCCAAGTCTGCTCCGCAAACGGCGCCCAAATATTCAGATGTCTTTGGTCAATGGTTATGTGATGAAGCCGCACAAGATGAGCGTTTACTGGCGATTACCCCTGCCATGTGCGAAGGCTCAGGTATGGTGGGTTTTGCCAAACAGTATCCACAGCGCTTTTTTGATGTCGCGATTGCAGAACAGCATGCGGTGACTTTGGCGGCGGGCATGGCATGTGAAGGCTTAAAACCTGTGGTGGCCATTTACTCGACCTTCTTGCAGCGCGGCTATGATCAATTGATTCATGATGTGGCTCTGCAAAATCTCGATGTCACTTTTGGTATCGACCGTGCAGGCTTAGTGGGGGAAGATGGCCCGACTCATGCTGGGGCCTATGACTATGCCTTTATGCGCACCGTACCGAATTTGGTGATTATGGCGCCTAAAGACGAAAATGAATGTCGTCAAATGTTGCATACCGCTTATTTATATAATGGTCCTGCTGCAGTGCGTTACCCGCGTGGCAATGGCTTGGGGGTTGAGATTCAACAACAGATGACCCCGATCGAAATTGGTCAGGCTGAAATTGTAGCGAGCTTGAATGATGCCCAAGACGACGTTATTAGCATTCTTGCCTTTGGGAGTCGTGTTCAGGCCGCAGTAGAGGCAGCACAGGCATTGGCTGAGCAAGATTTAGCGGTTCGTGTGGTGAATATGCGCTTTGTTAAACCGCTTGATGAAAAGATGATAGCGACTTTAGCACCATCAACGGCTTTATTTGTTACGGTTGAAGAACATGCGGTAATGGCGGGTGCGGGCAGTGCAGTCAATGAATATTTGGCACAAGCTCAAATCGTGAAACCGATGTTAAATCTCGGTTTAGCGGATACCTTCATGCATCAAGCCACACATGCGCAAATGTTGCATCAGGCAGGACTAGATGCAGAAGGCATTGAAAGCTCGGTGCGCCAAGCGTGGTTAAAACTTGTACATATGGTTTAAGCACCGTTTTTAAATTTTAGAAACATTTTTTCCCTAAAAGCCCCGATCTTTGATAAGATGCGCGGGCTTTTATGCATTATTCTTTATCAATATCTTCAAATTGTAGTGGGTGTTCAATGGAACCTATGGTGGTGATGGCTGCGCGTGCGGCTCAATTAGTCGGTCAAGAGCTTTTAAAAGCGCATCAAAATCGTCATAAGCTCGATCTACAAGTCGAAGAAAAAGGAATTGATGGTCCTGTAACGCGTGTAGACCGTTATTTGGAACAACTGGCTATCGATACCCTACGTAAAAGCTATAAAAATCACAGCTTCCTTGGTGAAGAGTTTGGTTTTCAAGAAGGTAAAGGTCACGACGCAGATTGGTGTTGGATCATTGACCCACTTGACGGCACTCTAAACTTCATTAACGGTGTTCCTCACTTCTGTATCTCTATTGCAGTTCAACATAAGGGCATTACTCAACACGGCGTAATTTACGACCCTGTGAAAGATGAGTTGTTCTCTGCAAGTCGTGGTCGTGGTGCCATGATGAACCAACGTCGTATTCGTGTAAATGTGAAAGACAGCCTTGAAAATACATTCATGTCTGTGGGTCATGCTTACCGTGCAAAACGTAATGGTGAAGTGATTTCTTATGCAAAAAATCATTTTGATTCATTGTTAAATGTGACTGAAGCTGGCGCACAATACCGTCGTACAGGTTCTGCAGCATTAGATTTGGCGTATGTTGCAGCAGGTCGTTTCGATGCGTACTTCGAACTCGGCTTAAAGCCTTGGGATATCGCAGCTGGTGAGTTGATCGTGAAAGAAGCGGGCGGTACAGTGGTTGATGCACGTGGTGGTAGCGAATCTATGGAAAATGGCCAAGTACTGGCATGTTCTATGAAAATGTTGAAACCTCTGATGAAAGCAGTTGTACCTGCTTGGGGTGAAGCTGCTAAGTAATAGCATGTAGATCGTGTTTTAAGACATTGGAAAAGCCCTCAGAAGAGGGCTTTTTCTTTGATATGGATGAAAAAATAAAGGTCTTTGTGGTGATTTACTTTATGGCTTTAACCTCTATAGATTGTAAAACATAGGCTGTGCCAGATTCTGATCACCTCTGAATGAAGATCACTCTATCTCAGAAATAAAGTGGATTAAAATTAGCCAGCGTATAGACACCTATTTAAGCTTGCTGTGTGTAATGTTCATTACAGGTCAGATAGCATGTCAAATCACGGCAGCATTAGAACAAGAGTTCGAGCAATGAATTTCAGCTCATGCTAGATCAGTTGAGCAAAGAGCAAAGAATACTATTCAATATTTTTCTAGATGGTCAAAAAAATTAAAGTGAAAACCTGCATTTATTCAATCTTTGAGGAAAATATTGTATCAATTTCACGAAAAGAGGTGACTTTTAAAAATATCCTGCTATACTCCGCCCACGCACTAAATTTCGTTCATTACCTGAACATTCTCTTCTATCATTGTGTATGCGCGTCCGGTCCAAAGAGAGGACATTATTTCGCGCCCCACCCAATCGCTTAAGCGATTCCTTCAGGTTGCGGCTGTAATCAAATGTGCGTTATACGCATCGTCGTTCTCGGATCGCCGCTGATTCTATATTTTCAGCGATTATTGCTGTGCCGCTTTTTGCCGATGTCCATCAGACCATATATTTAATGGAGCACCCATTTTTCGGGTGAAATACTCTATGAGCAAAACTTTTGCTGATTTTCCTTTACATGAATCGTTACAACAAGCTTTACAAAGCTTAGGTTTTACTTCTCCTACGCCTGTACAGGAACAATCGATTCCTGCAGCTTTAGAAGGTAAAGACCTTTTAGTATCTAGCCAAACAGGTTCAGGTAAAACTGCAGCGTTCTTACTTCCAACGTTAAACGCACTTGCAGCCCAAGAGACTTTCGTTCCGTTCAAAGAACGTATGAAAGCAATTACTCAACCAAATATTTTGGTTCTTTGCCCAACTCGTGAGTTAGCGCAGCAAGTAAGCCAAGACGCGATTGGTTTTGTCCGTCACATGAAAGGTGCACGTATTGCAGCGATCATGGGTGGTATGCCGTTTGGTAAGCAAATCCAACAGTTAAAAGGTGCGCAAGTTGTTGTTGCAACACCAGGTCGTTTACTTGACCTTGTAAACCGTCGTCAAATTAAATTAGACCAAGTTGATGCACTTATTGTTGACGAAGCAGACCGTATGCTTGATCTAGGTTTCTCTGAAGACTTAGAAGCAATTAGCGATCTTGCTGCAAACCGTAAACAGACTTTAATGTTCTCTGCAACATTTGCTGGTCGTATCATTACACTTGCTGAACGCATGATGAATGATCCACAACGTATTGCAATCGAAACTGGTCACTCTACGAATACTGACATCACTCAGACTTTACACTGGACTGATGGCTTTGAGCACAAGAAAAAATTACTAACGCATTGGTTAAGTGCTGAAGATCTTGATCAAGCTGTTGTATTCGCTTCTACTCAAGAAGACACCGATATGTTGGCTGAAGAACTTGCTGAAGCAGGTTTATCAGTTGTAGCACTTCATGGTGCTATGCCACAAACTGTGCGTAACCGTCGTTTACGTAGCATCCGTGAAGGTCGTGCAAAAATTTTAGTTGCAACCGACGTTGCTGCACGTGGTCTTGACGTACCAACCATTTCACACGTAATCAACTTCGGTCTTCCAATGAAGAACGAAGACTATGTACACCGTATTGGTCGTACAGGTCGTGCGGGTCGTACGGGTAAAGCAATCACTTTAGCAACTTACCGTGAACGCGGTAAAATCCGTGCTTTAGAAGATTTCTTAGATGCGCGTTTGAATGTATCTGAAATTGAAGGCCTTGAGCCATCTCCACCTCCTGCACGCGGTAGTCGTGATGGCGGCGGTCGTGGTCGTGGTCGTGATGGCGGCGGTCGTGGTCGCGGTGGTTTCGGTGGTCGCGATGGCGGCGGTCGTGCTCGTTTCGAAGGTGAGTCTAACTTTAAACGTCGTGAAGGTGGTGATGACCGTCCACGTCGTAGCTACGATGACAAACCTCGTGGTGATCGTCCATCATTTGGTGGTGAAGATCGTCCACGTCGTGAGTTTAATAATGATCGTCCACGTCGTGAAGGTGGTTTCGGTGATCGTCCACAACGTTCTTTTGATGACCGTCCAAAACGTGATTTTGGTGATCGTCCAGCGCCACGTCGTGAAGGTGGTTTCGGTGATCGTCCGCAACGTTCTTTTGATGATCGTCCAAAGCGTGAATTCAACTCTGATCGTCCACGTCGCGAAGGCGGTTTCAACGATAAGCCACGTTTTGACTCGAATGATGACAACCGCGGTAACCGTGTAGATTACAAACCACGTCGTGAAGGTTCTTTTGGTGACCGTCCAAAACGTGATTTTGGTGATCGTCCAGCGCCACGTCGTGAAGGTGGTTTTGGCGACCGTCCACAACGTTCTTTTGGTGAAGACCGTCCTAAACGTACTTTCGGTGGTGAAGACCGTCCGAAGCGTACTTTTGGTGGCGAAGACCGTCCGAAGCGTGAATTTAATTCAGATCGTCCACGTACTGAAGGTGGTTTTGACCGCCCACGTCGTAAGTTTAATGACTAAGTCTGAATGAATAAAAAAACCAGTGGAAACACTGGTTTTTTTTTGTCTACGGCTGTAAAAAAATAAATTAAAATGTATACTGAGTCATATTTTAATTGTATTGATAATAATGATGCACAAT
Organism: Acinetobacter sp. SwsAc2; assembly: GCF_013391465.1. Taxonomy (NCBI): domain Bacteria; kingdom Pseudomonadati; phylum Pseudomonadota; class Gammaproteobacteria; order Moraxellales; family Moraxellaceae; genus Acinetobacter; species Acinetobacter sp. SwsAc2. Next base: position 55,221 of record NZ_JACBEZ010000008.1, read on the forward strand.
AATGAGGTTGAATCAATCGCCACACTCTCTGACATGAAAGAGGTCAATATGGCACATTGTCTCGGACTCTTTTTGCTGATTTGCAACATTCTTTTCTTTGTCTATAGTCGTTATGGATGAAGCAATTCATCTTATGTAGCTTGTTTTCGCAGTTCAAATAAATATAAATACAACCAACTGAAATCAATTCGTGCACAAAATTAGACACGGAATACGCTAACATATCGTTTTTTAATCCTTTATAGTATGCATGCTGAAAAAATGCAGGAAAACGCACAGCTATGAATAATCAAGCGCCTCTGACTGCTCAAGCCCTCATTGAGGTCAAAGACCTGAGCTTTAAGCGAGGGGAACGTGTCATTTATGATCAGGTCAATTTAAAAATTCGACAGGGTCAAATTACGGGCATTATGGGACCATCGGGTACAGGTAAAACCACTTTACTACGTTTAATTGGCGGTCAATTGACCCCAGATCAAGGTGAAGTGCTTTTTGATGGGCAAAATATTGCGAAAATGTCACGCAAAGAGTTATTCGCTGCGCGTGCGCGTATGGGCATGCTTTTTCAAAGTGGCGCATTGTTTACCGATATGTCGGTATATGAAAATGTGGCCTTTCCGATAAGAGCACATACCAAGTTGCCAGAACATTTACTGTCAGAAATTATATCTTTAAAACTAGAGTCTGTCGGTTTACGTGGCGCAGAACAGATGATGCCTTCTGAGCTCTCAGGCGGGATGAACCGTCGTGTGGCTTTGGCACGTGCAATTGCACTCGATCCTGAGCTGATCATGTACGATGAGCCATTTGCAGGGCAAGATCCAATTGTGAAGGGTGTACTCACACGTCTGATTCGATCATTGCGAGAAGCTCTTGATTTAACAACAATTATTGTCTCGCATGACGTGGCTGAAACCTTATCGATCGCAGACTATATCTATGTTGTTGCTGAAGGTAAGGTGCAAGGTGAAGGCACGCCTGAACAGTTACAGGCGAATGCCTCTCCGTTTGTTAAACAGTTTTTAACAGGTGCGGTTGAAGGGCCTGTCGATTATCAATTTAGCCATAAGGCATATCTAAATACTGAGGTGCAAGCATGAATGCGATAGCACTCTTAGGTCGACGCGTGATTGAACGGGTTCGCGGCATTGGTGTTGCCAGCCTGATGTTATTCCAAATTTTATTTTCGATGCCCACTGCTTTAGGTGTTCGGTTATTTGTTTATCAAATGTACCGTGTTGGGGTGTTATCACTGCTCATTATTGTGGTGTCAGGGCTATTTATTGGTGCGGTACTCGGGTTACAGATGTATAGCATCTTGGTGACCTTTGGTAGTGAAGCGATGTTGGGTACAGCGGTTGCCTTGACCTTACTTCGTGAGTTAGCACCTGTGGTTGCAGCATTGCTGTTTGCAGGTCGTGCGGGTTCTGCGTTAACGGCTGAGATTGGTTTAATGAAAGCCACAGAGCAGCTGTCCAGTATGGAAATGATCGGAGTTGATCCACTTAAACGTGTGATTTCACCGCGACTTTGGGCAGGTATTTTTAGTTTGCCGATGTTGTCTGTCATCTTCGCTGCGGTGGGGATTATGGGCGGTAAAATGGTGGGTGTGGACTTCTTGGGTGCAGATGAAGGCTCTTACTGGAGTGGCATTCAAAGTAGCGTAGAGTTCTATAAAGATGTCCTGAATGGCACTATCATTAAAAGTTTTGTTTTTGCTTTAATTTGTACATGGATTGCGGTGTATCAAGGCTATGCCTGTGAACCGACATCTGAAGGTATTGCGACATCAACCACACGCACTGTGGTGTATTCATCGCTCTGTGTTTTAGGTTTTGATTTTGTGTTGACTGCGGTCATGTTTGGAGGTGTTTAATGAAATCACGTGCAAGTGAGCTGGCAGTCGGCATATTTGTCATTTTATTCGGTATTGCTTTGTTCTTTATTGCGATGCGAGTGAGTGGCTTGGTGGGATCAAATCTCAGTGATCGCTATGAAATGAGTGCAACCTTCGATAACGTAAATGGTTTAAAACCACGTGCGAAAGTGACGATGAGTGGGGTAAAAATTGGTCAAGTCGATCAAATAAGCTTAGACCCTGTGACACGTTTAGCGACGGTTTCTTTTTCTTTGGATGGTAAATTAACGACTTTTAATGCAGCACAACTTAAAGAAGTTGAAAAGAATGTACTTGAAGAGCTTCGTTACAGTAGCGACTATACCGCTGCGGATGCTGCGCAACAAAAAGAAATGGAAAAGCAACTTATTGCGAACATGAAGTCCATCACCAGCATTGATGAAGATGCTTATATTATGGTGGCAACCAATGGTCTGCTAGGTGAGAAGTACTTGAAAATTGTTCCAGGGGGCGGTTTGAACTACGTGAAACGTGGTGAAAGCATTGGCAATACCCAAGGCACAATGGACCTAGAAGACTTAATTACTAAATTTATTACGGGTGGTGCAGGTAAATCGAAAGATGCTTCAGCAACAACTGAGCAACCTGAAACCACTGAAACAGCAGATGCCAACGTGTCATTTGTTGAATGATTTGAAGAGGACCAATTGTAGTGAATACTTTATTGAAACAAACACTGACAGCTAGCATTTTAACTACAATGTTTGCAGGTACTGCTTTTGCAGCACCAAGTGAAGCACCACCTGCTTTTGTTAAAAAAGTGGCAGATGGCTTGATTGCGCGTTTAAAAGCGGACCATGCCAAGCTACAAAACAACCCAGCTGCTGTGAAAACGATTGTTCGTCAAAACTTAGACCCGTATGTGGATTCACAAGCGTTTTCTCGTATTGTGATGGGGACTTATGCAACCAATCAATACAGTACTGCTGCACAACGCGCGAAGTTTGAAAACAATTTCCGTGAAACACTGATTGAAAATTACGGTACTGCATTTGCGAAGTTCAGCAATCAGACATATACCATTCGTCCGTATAAAGAAACCAATAGCAAAAACCCTGTGGTGACGATCGACTTTAATAACAAAGGCGAAAAAATCCCAGTGTCTTTCCAGTTGGCGGATAAAGGTAACCAATGGAAAATCCGTAATATCAATGTGTCGGGTATCGACCTTGGTTTACAGTTCCGTAATCAGTTCGCGGCAACGGTTAAACGTAATGGTGGCGATCTAGATAAAGCGATTGCAAACTTCCAACCTGATGCAGAAGCAGCGGTTGAAAAGAAAAAATAAGTAGGTGAAAGGTGATTAACTTTAGCAATCAGGAAATGCAGCTTTCAGGTCAGATTACATATGACAATGCTGAAAGTTACTATCAACAAGGTTTGAAGGTGATTCAGTCACAGTCTTATCCTGTGGTGGTGAATCTGGCCCAGCTTGAGCATGGTAGTACATTGGCACTGGCAGTTTTGGTGCGTTGGTTGCGTCAAACACCCGATGCACATAGTTTACATTTTAAAGCTGTACCTGAAAAAATGATGAAAGTGATTCAAGCCTGTCATTTACAGGATGACTTAAAGTTAATCCCTTAAATAAAAAAAGCACCCTAAGGTGCTTTTTTTATATGTTGCTTTTCTTAATTCTATGAGGAAAAGCAATGTTTTAAGCTGTACTCAAATCCATTTTTTCCAGCGGAAGTAAATGAGCGGGCCAATCAGGAAGGCCATTAAGATTAGGCTCACCACAATAAAACTGGTGCCGCCTTTGGCAAAAGGCAATACATCGGTGTTCATGCCGTAAATACTAGCAATCAGCATTGGTGGAGCAAGCATACTGGGTAAGATAGAGAAGCGACGAATCGTGTCATTCTGCTCGGTGTTAATGAAGCCTGAGGTGGTGTCCAGTAAGAATCGCACTTTTTGGAACAAGAAGGCATCGTGCTCAACCAGTGAGCGAACGTCTTCACTGAGCTCTCGAATGTCTGCATCATAAATATGACTGCCTAAAGCACGTGGGCGTGATAAAAAGGTCAGTACACGACGTAAGTCAATCAAGCACAGCTGTGCTTTTCCAAGCATATCTTCCAAGTGGGCCAGACGTGTAATCATGTCATCTAAGTCGAGAATCATCTCGCGGTGACGGTTATTCAGCACTTCTGTGGAATACTTTTCCAAGTCCTTGTGGATATCTTCTAAGATATCCGCAAGCTCATCCAGCTTCGCCTCGAGTAAACCGAGTAAGATCCACGTTGGATCTTTATAGTCAATTTCGTAGTCATTGCGGCGCGCACGCGCACGAAAGGCACGGAACGCCACCAGTTTTTCCCCGCGAAGGGTAAAGAGACGTTCTTTATGTAAAATGAAAGCGACAGTTTGTACCGTGGCAAGGGCACCGCTGCTTTCTTCAGGCTCACCATCGACTTGATAGTTTTTATTTTTCGTTAAAAAATACGTACTGATATGCAAAATACCGTCGTCATCACGGTAGAATCGAGCTGAAGATGAAATGTCTTCGAGTGATTTTAGCGTAGGTAAATTTTGTTCATATGCATCTAAAATCCACTGTTGTTCTTCTTGGGAGGGAGCAATGAGGTCAAGCCAGACCAAATCGGGCTGAAGATCGAAATCGCCATTAATGGTGATGTCTTCTAAGCTACCGCGCTCTGTGGCGTAAAAGGCTTCAAGCATGCCGTCTTTCTCCTTTGCGCAGTAATGGTTGAAGTGGATGGGTGTATTTTAGACAAGGATTGCAATAAAAACACTGATCGAATGGTTAAATTGCTAAAAAATATCCATTCATTTTAGTGAAGTTGCATGACAATTAAATATCAGAGTAAAAAATGACAAATTCAATTGCGATCTTTTGTGGTTCTGCATTAGGTTCAGATCAAATTTTTTCCGAAACAGCACGTCAGGTTGGACACGCCATTGCAGAACAAGGCAAAACCTTGGTCTATGGTGGTGGCCGTTCGGGCTTAATGGGTATTGTGGCTGACAGTGCTTTAGAGGCAGGTGGTCAAGTGATTGGCGTGATTCCACACGTGCTGGTGGATCGTGAGTTGGCACATCAAGGCCTGACCGAGTTACATGTCGTCAAAGACATGCAAGAGCGTAAACTGAAAATGTCAGCCTTGTCGGATGGATTTATTGCAATGCCTGGCGGCGCAGGGACTTTAGAAGAAATTTTTGAACAATGGACGTGGGCGCAGCTCGGCATTCACCTCAAGCCGAATGCCTTTTTAAATGTAAATGGCTTTTATGATGATTTACTTAAATTCCTAAAGATGACCACCGACAAAGGCTTTACCCATGCGCGCTTTACCGACAGCCTGATTGTATCGGATTCGGTGAAAGCCATTTTAAAGCAGATGGATCAGTTCCAAGCACCTGAACCGAAGTGGGGCATGGTTGATCCTGAGTTGTTGGATGTCAAAGCATGAAGGTGATTACGGTCGCTGCGGCTATTATTGTGAATGAACAGCAGCAGCTTTTATTGGTGCGTAAGCAGAACACTGCGTGTTTTATGCAAGTGGGCGGCAAGCTTGAGCCCAATGAAACACCTGAGCAAACCATGCTGCGTGAGATTCGGGAGGAAATTGGAAGTGATGCGACGATTGAACAGTTTGTTGGTCGTTTTGAAACAGCCACCGCCAATGAACCTGATTTTAAATTGGTGAGCTATGTTTACCATGTTCAGCTTCAGCAAGCGCCACAAATTGCGGCTGAAATCGCAGAAATGAAATGGGTCAGTTTGAATGACCAGCAGACTGCACTTGCACCGCTAACCACTGAGGTGGTCATGCCATGGGTACGTGAACATTTGCTGATTGACGTAGTCTAATTATTTTAGTGCATAGGCAATACACGCGGCGCTGACTTTATGACAACCCAATTGTTCAAGCTGTAAAGTCAGTGCCTGAATCGAGCTGCCTGTGGTCACGACATCATCTAAAATCAAAACACGCCGGTAGAGTTTTGCGTACTGGCGCTGCTGAGGATCGATTTTAAACTGTTGTTGAATTTGATCTAAGCGTTCTAGTCGACTGAGTCCTTTTTGCGAATGTTGATGCAGTCGTATCACAGGTTGCCAAATGGGAACATTTAACTGCTTGGCTAAGTCTTTGGCGAGGATCATTGATTGGTTATAGCCACGTTCCGCTAAACGCTGAGTCGAAATCGGCATCGGAACAATTGCTTGTACTTTAGGTAAGCGAATTTGCTGAAGAATGCCTGACAGTAAAGGCTGCCAATGCAGTTGTTGTTCATATTTGAACTGCTGAATAAGGTGATCTAAAGGATATTGATACTGTCCTGCGACATGAATACTCAGTTCTTGTTTTTCAATGGTTTGTGGATGCAGTGGGAGTTGTTGCCAGCAGTCCAGACAGACCGAATGCAGATCTGCGCGTACAATGCTACACAACTGACAAGGCTGTGCTTTGTGCAGCAACTGTTTGGCGGTGTGCAGTAAATGACTAAACATAGGCATAGCGTGGTGCTTCAGGTAGCCAGCGTTTCAGTAAGGCTTCAGCGTTTTTAGGATAGTCCTTTAAAATCTGCGCTGCGACAAAATGTGCTTGATTGAGCAAATGATCATCGCGTTCCAGTTTCGCTACACGAAAGCCCATATCACCCGTTTGTTTGGTACCGAGCAATTCACCGGGACCGCGGATTTCCAAATCTTTTTCGGCAATTAAAAAGCCATCATTGGTTTCACGCATGATGCGTAAGCGTTCTTGTCCATTTTGAGACAGCGGGCTTTTATATAACAGGGCGCAAAAACTGGCCTTGGCGCCTCGACCAACACGGCCACGTAATTGGTGCAATTGAGAGAGTCCTAAACGTTCCGCATTTTCAATCACCATGATCGAGGCATTTGGTACATCGACTCCCACTTCAATCACTGTGGTCGCAATCAAGAGTTGTAATTCATTGGCTTTAAACTGTTGCATCACGGCTTGTTTTTCGTCGGCTTTCATTTTGCCATGTACAAGGCCAATGTTGAGTTCGGGGAAACGGTCTTTAATTTCTAAATAGGTCGCTTCAGCAGCTTGAGCATCTAAGGTTTCAGACTCTTCAACCAAGGTGCAGACCCAGTAAGCTTGTTTGCCTTCTAGGCAGTTACTGGCAATACGCTGTAGGACTTCCTCTCGGCGGTCGAGTGGAATAGTCACGGTTTGAATTGGCGTTCGTCCGGGTGGAAGTTCATCGATTACGGACGTGTCTAAGTCTCCATAGGCGGACATGGCTAAAGTCCGTGGGATAGGGGTTGCTGTCATCACCAATTGATGTGGGGTCATATTCTGCGCGCCTTTATTGCGTAGGGCTAAGCGCTGATCGACCCCGAAGCGGTGCTGCTCATCAATAATTACTAATCCAAGTTTGGCAAAGCGGACATTGTCTTGAAACAGGGCGTGTGTACCCACCACCAGATGCGCTGTGCCATCGACAATGGCTTGTTCGGCTGCGGCACGGGCTTTGCCTTTTTGTTTACCTGAAAGCCAAGATACACTAAGTCCCAAAGGCTCAAACCATTTTTTAAAATTGAGATAATGTTGTTCCGCCAAAATTTCAGTCGGTGCCATTAACGCCACTTGCCAGCCTTCTTCTAAGGCATGGCAGGCTGCGACTCCAGCGACCAAGGTTTTGCCTGCACCGACATCGCCTTGAACCAAACGTAGCATCGGTTTATTAAGTTTTAAGTCTTGTACGATTTCTTTGGAGACACGCTTTTGTGCATTGGTCATTGCAAAAGGCAGGCTGCTGAGCAGTTGTTTGGCAAACTGACGACTGGCAGAAATACGTGGCGCTTCAATCTGTTGGATATAGGCACGACGGCTTAATAGACTGACCTGATGCGCAACCAACTCTTCAAAAATCAAACGTTGCTGGGCAGGGTGTGAGCCTTGGCTCAGTTGCAGCATATTGGCATCTACAGGAGGATGATGGATGTAGTCCAATGCCTGTTTAAGTGCATAGCCATTGGTAAATTTTGCGGGTAGCAGTTCAGGTAAATCATCACTGTGCTTGGCTAAAGCCTGTTTGATGTATTCACGAAATTTCGGCTGAGTCAGACCTTCTGTGCTGGGGTAAATCGCAGTCAGTTGGGTTTGTGGAAGCGGCGTATGTTCTGTAATAAGTTGAATTTCGGGATGATACATTTCCAAGCCACGCGCACCCACACGGACTTCACCAAAAATGCGTAGACGATTACCGATCTTTGCACGGTCCGTTAAGCCTTTATAAATATGGTAAAAGCGCAAAGTCACTTTGCCAAAGTCATCTTGCAGTCCAATCGCCATCGATTTACGTTTACCCGGCGGAAAGTCCACGCCTTGAATCGTTCCTTCGAGTAGGTAGCTACGCCCAACCGTTAATTGGTTCATCGGTATGATCGTGCTACGATCTTCATAGTCTCGTGGCAGATGAAACAGCAGATCATCTGTAGTGAAGAGATTCAACTTTTCAAGTAGTGCAGCAGAGGCAGCTCCGACCCCCTGCAACTGATGGACTGCAGCCATGTCCCCTCAACTTTGTCTGTGATTTGGTGCTAAATGCATATTTTATTTATAGGTTATGGTAAAACATCTCAGCGTGTTGCTAAACAGTTATTTCAGCAAGGCCACCAAATTACCACAATTAGCCGAAGTCCGAAATCAGATGATTGGGCTGAGCATTTGATCCAAGATATTCATCAGTTGGATTTGTCCCAAGTCGCACCGATTGATGCGGTGTATGTCTTACTCTCGCCTGAGAGCAGTACGATGGAGGCGTATCAGCGAACTTTTGTAGACTCGATTGCACCCATGCTACATGCCTTAGAAAGTCATTCTTTAAAGAAAGTGATCGTGGTTTCTTCCACACGTGTCTATGGTGAAAGTGCAGGGGAGCGGGTTGATGATGACACTAGTCCCCAACCGAGCGATGCGCAAGGGCAAGTGCTATTGAACATGGAAACTTTGTGGCAACAGGCTTATCCATCTGAATGTGTGATTGTGCGTCCAACAGGAATTTATGGAACCTCAGTTACTCGTATGATTAAACTTGCGGGAACCACAAAAACTTATCCAAAACTGCATTGGTCGAACCGAATTCATGTTGATGATTTGGCTGCTTTTCTCACACACTTACTTCACGTGGAACATACCGAAAAGTCTTACATCTGTAGCAATAGCCAACCGTTGCCTTTACATGAAATCATCCAATGGTTTCAACAGCAGTTAGGACTGCCAGTTTTGATTTTGGAAAGTGATGTGCCATCAGGCAAGCAAATTTATGCTTCACGTATGCAGCAGATGAATTTTGAATTACAGCATTCTCATTGTTTTGATGATTATTTGGCGTTGTTAGCAGAGCGTGAGTCAAAATAATTTTTAATTTTCACTCATAAAAAATGTGAAGCATCGTTTGGAAAATGGCTGTGGAACGTGAAGAATCATGACAAATCCGTTCCAGTGCGCTTAACCCCTAGAACGGCTTTTATTAAGATATTGATGCTTATAGGAAAATTTTAAGAATTTCGTATAAGGTGTATTATGTTAATTTTAGAAATTCTTAATTTTTTAAGACTAATTATTTATAGAGTATGAGTAGTTGATCCCAAATTTAAACGCCGAAATTGTTCCAACAAAATCTGTTGCTGGTATTACATTAGGATTAGATTTCGAACACTTTAAGACCGATTCAGATTATCAGGTTATTAATGATTATGCGGAATTAGAAAACGCATGTTCCGAAAGAGATAAGTGGCTAATTCTATATCGAAATGAAGTACTACCATGGGGTGATCATATTAATGAAATATATTGTTTTTGGAATAAGAGTGTCACTCTAACATTCAACGCGAATACAAAAAGGCTAGAGTTCATTTATGTAGGCAAGGGGTATCAAGGGAGATTATTAGGTCTACTAGGTATAGGAGATAGGTTAGATTCTGCCAAAGATCAATATAATTTCTATTTTGAAGGTGATAAGCACTATCTTGAATATAAAGAATATAGTGATAAAGCGGGTGAAATTATCCCCGTTGAAATAGAAACAAACTATAGAACAGCATATTCAGAAGAATATTCAGATCAAATTATTGAAGGTTTCTTAGTTTACTTACTTCCTGAAGAACGAGGTCATTAACATAATGGTCGTTATGCGAAATAGATTTTAATTTTTATTCATAGACTTAAAGCGTAGGCACCTACATTTTGTAGATACCTATGCTTTTAAAAAGAAATTACTTCTTCTTGCGTTTCAAACGCTTCTTCGCTTGTTCAGCAGCCACTTTGTCTAGCGTGTCTTTCAGTTCTTCATCGCTGAAAGTGGTGATGTGTTGCAACATTTGTAGCGTGACATCATCCAGTACCAAGTTGGCATATTGAGCAACGTTTTGAAAGTTCTCATCAAACACAATCGCGTTGTCTGAGTTGGTGCTGATATACCCTTGTTGCGTCAACACTTTAATAAAGCTTTGGAACAGGGCTTTATCAAAGAATTCAGGTGAGTTGAACTCATACAGGACAGACAGACGCTGACCCACCAAATGACTGAGCTCTTCAACCTGACGTGCTGAAATGTTCCCAGAACCGCGCTGTGTAATCAGCGCAAGCGTCATGTAGTAACGCTCAAGACTCTGCATGACTGGCGCTGCCAAAACCACCAATTGGTTATGGTCTTCGCTGTTTGGAGCAGGAGAAATCAAGTGGCCTTCGGCATCTTCAGAAATCAGCTTGGCTTGAATCAAACCATCTACATAAGCACAAATTTGATCTTTGAGTTCAGCATCTTCCCATTTTAAAAACAGTTCAGCTTTTAAGAATGGATACAGCGTGCGAATTACATTGATTAAATCACCACGGCCAATGGTTCCATTGTGTTCAACCAAAGCGGCAACGAGTGATGGCAAGACAAAGGCATGCAAAATATTATTACGGAAGTAGGTCAGCAGTACTGCTTGATTGTCCGCAATCGCAATAATGTCACCAAGAACGTGATTGACACGTTTGATCAGTTTCAGCTTTAAACCATAAGCAATGATTTCTTTACCCGATAATGGCGTGACCAAGAGGCGCTCATCATAAGGAAGTGTCGTCAACAACTTACGATAGGTATCGAGCTGTTTGATACAAATTTCTTCATCCAGAGTATGCTTCTCAGTGGCCAGCAGCACCAAAGACAAGAGTGAAACAGGATTCACCACAGCTGCACGGTTAATATTTTCTAAAATCGCATGTGCAGAACTGTTAACCGCATCAGAAACTTCTTGCGGAATTGGATCATCATTTTTAGCAATTTGTACATTCTCAGCGCCATGCTTTTTCAACATGTCATCGAGGAAAACAGGCTCACCAAAGTTCAGATGCACTTTCCCGAAAATACGTTCAATTTTGCGTAAAGTTTGCAGAATCCCAAAGACAGACTCGGCTTCTTTGGGTTTACCGTTCATCTCGCCGACGTAGGTCGCACCTTCCATCAAGCGTTCATAGCCGATATAGGTCGGAACAAAGACAATCGGTTTGGCACGACCACGCAAGTGACTGTGCACGGTCATGGCTAACATACCTGTCTTCGGTGGTAGCAGACGACCTGTACGTGAACGACCACCTTCGATGAAGTATTCCAAAGGCGTGTTACGTGACAAAATGCTGTAGAGGTATTCTTTAAAGACTGAAGTGTAAAGTGCATTACCGCGGAAGGTACGGCGAATAAAAAATGCACCACCACCACGTAGGATTTGCCCAACAAATGGCATATTTAAGTTATCGCCCGCAGCAATATAAGGTACCATCAAACCACGGTTATACACCACATAAGACAACAGTAAATAGTCGATATGGCTACGGTGACATGGGGTATACACAATTTCGTAGTCTTTAGCCAACTCACGAACCGTATTGAAGTTATGGACTTCAACCCCGTCATAGAGCTGCGTCCATAAACGTGCTAGCGCCATTTCCGCAAAGCGGATGGTCGAATGTGAGTAGTCCGATACGATTTCATTGACATAACCAATGGCACGACGTTCAGCGTCCAACATGCTAATTTTGCCGCGGATACTTTCGCGGCGAATCGCATCTTGTACATCACTGGCTTTAATCAATGAATGCATCACGTTGCGACGGTCCGAAAGATCGGGACCGAGTACCGCTTCACGGTGTGCATCGAGCTGATTATTTAAGGTATTTAGAATATAAGTCGCAGGTGATAAATTCGGATAGGTGGTTTTTGCAAAGTCGACCAAAGCACGTAAAGACTGACTTTCATGAAACTCTAAAAATGACTGACGACCATGTAAACCAATATTCATCAGCTGCTTCACCGTACTTGGTGTCGCCCAAGTGTCGGTAAATAACAATTTAAACCAAGAGTCTTCTTTGTCTGGTGAACGTCCCCACAGTACCGTCACAGGCACCAGCTCTACGTCTAAATCGGGTTGTTGTTCTAAAGCTTCAACTAGACGTAACAGGCGCGGTGGAAAGGTGTGTGGTGAAGGGTTAAGTAAATTATTTTCATCGTTATGCTGTAAAAACACGATCGACGCTTTTTCTTGATGTGTCCCCACGACCAAAGGGTCGAGTGCAGGAGCAAGCTTTAAACGACGTGTTTCACCATCCACCAACAGTGCATTACTGCGTGAGTGATTTTGAAGCACATAACAGACAATTTTTTTGGGATGGCCTGAAGCTGCTGGGTCAGCATCTGTTGCTGTCGGTTCTGTTGGAACCTCACCCAATACATGTGGGGTTACTATGAGGTCAAGAAGCTTACTTGAAAGCTTTCTATACATTTGACCAAAGCCACTTTTGGACATATACACTCCTGCTTAAATGACCAATCCCGCAGTTTGTCTGAAGGGGTATTTATTTTGCGTAATTGTAAACATAAACCGTATGTCATTTCCTGACAAATTTGTTTTATATGGTGAATTTTATCGTTAAAAATCGTATTTTTAGTCGGAAATAACGAAAAAAACTTATGACAACTCAGTCAAGCAATCTATAGGGTTTTAGTCTGAATTTATGGCAAAATAGATTTTAATATCGATATCATACCTCATCACTTTACAGAAAAATCTGGTCTCTCACCATTAAGTAGGTTGCTTATGAATGCCTTAACCCAAGAGTTGGTTGAATTACTGAGCCTCGAAAAAATTGAGGAAAATATCTTTCGTGGACAAAGCCGTAATTTGGTTGGGAAGCGTGTTTTTGGCGGACAAGTCTTAGGTCAGGCCCTACGTGCGGCGTCATATACGACGGATCGTCCAGCTCATTCTTTACATGCATACTTTTTATTTGGTGGCGATGTGAACGCACCGATTATTTATGAAGTTGATCGAATTCGTGATGGTCGTAGTTTTGTCAGTCGCCAAGTGCGCGCTATTCAGCACGGTAAAACCATCTTTATGTGCATGGTGTCTTTTGCTGACAATGAAGAAGGGCTGAATTACCAAATCGGTGAGCCTGAGTATCCAGCACCAGAGTCTTTAAAGTCTGAGGCTGAACTGAAAAAAATGATGGTGGAATTTGTGCCTGAAAATGTGCGTGCAAGTTTCATGCGGGATCGTCATGTGGAAATTCGTCCCATCAATCCACAGAACCCGTATCAACCGCAGCCTGAAGCACCTGTGTATGCGCACTATATTCGCACACATGACCGCATTGCAGCAGAGGTGGATGATATTTCGTTGCATCAAGCAATTGCGGCATTCTATTCAGATTTCACTTTAATGACCACGGCACTGCGCCCGCATGGTTTAAGTTATCTTTCGCCAAGTTTGCAGTGTGCGAGTATCGACCATGCTATGTATTTCCATAAGCCGTTTCGCGTGGATGACTGGATGCTGTATGACATGGATGCTACAGTCAGTGCCAGTTCACGTGGTTTAAACTTTGGACGAATGTGGCAAAACGGTGAGTTGGTGTGTAGTACTACGCAAGAAGGTTTGATTCGGCTCCGTGAAATCGAAGCCCAATAAAGCCTAAGTACAGAAAAAGCTGAGTGATATCACTCAGCTTTTTTTATGACTGATTTTATGATTGAAAGGTGGTCAGAGCTGAGCTAGGCGTTGAGCTTCAATTGTAATGGTCTCATCTTTTTGGGAAAGGTATATGGGGAAATGTGCAGTACTTGTGACAAAAAAATGCTCGATTCTCACCTGTTCACATGGCATAGTTTCCCAAAGAAATCTTTGAAAAGCATGAAGCTATGAGCTTAAACACGCAAATTCTAATTGCCGCGATCTTCGGGGTCATCTTCGGATTTATTCTCAATCTTTTCCCGGGTACCGCTTTTTTAGAGATGAGTTTGTATGGAATCGGGGTGGTCAGCAGTGTTTTTATTGGTCTGTTAAAAATGCTCTTGATTCCCCTCATTTTTAGCTCAATTGTGGTGGGGGTATCAAACTTGCAAGCGGGTGGACAGCTCTCCCGTGTTTGGAAAATTACGCTGGCATGTTGTGTCACCACCACGACTTTGGCCTTGATATTGGGTTTAAGCTGCGCGCATTTATTTGAAGTTGGCAAAGGTGTCGATATCGCCATGTTCCAAGACGCCATGGCCGCTCATCAAACTCCAGATACACTTACTCCATCTTCGTTCTTCACTAACTTTATTCAAAATACGCTGATTAACCCGTTTAAAGCTTTTGCCGAAGGCAATGTTTTAGCGGTGGTGGTTTTTGCGCTGTTCATTGGAGTGGCACTGGTTAAAGGCGGAGAAAAATTCCGTACGGTACGTAAGCTGAGTCAACAGTTCTTTGACATCATGATGTTGATGATTGGTTGGGTGATGAAGCTGGCGCCGCTAGGGATTTTTGCATTACTCGCCAAATTGATTGCCACTGAAGACATTTCTGTATTGAGTCGTTTGGCTGAGTTTGCGGCTGTGGTAACGGGCACCACCATTTTTCATGGTCTGGTGGTCTTACCGCTATTACTGTGGATTTTTGGCAAGATGAATCCGATGACCTTTTTTAAAGGTACACGTGTGGCGTTGATTACTGCTTTTGCCACCAGTTCAAGCTCGGCAACTATGCCTTTATCTCTCAAGTGTGCGCAAGAAAATCTCGGTGTACGTCCGCAAACAGCGGGCTTTGTGATTCCGTTGGGGACGCAGCTCAATATGGATGGTACTGCGCTGTATGAGGCAGCGGCAGCTTTGTTTATTGCCAACTTGATGGGACTAGATTTGACTTTGAGTCAGCAGTTGGTGGTGTGTCTGACGGCGATGATTGCCTCTTTAGGTGCTCCAGGGATTCCGAGTGCAGGCATGGTCACTATGATTATGGTATTGCAGTCTGTGGGGCTTCCTGCTGAAGCGATTGCGATTTTATTACCGATTGATCGCTTACTGGATACCGTGCGTACTGTGGTGAATGTACAAGGTGACATGATGATTAGTGTGGTGGTGGATCGACATACCAAGGATCTGGATGCACCTTTGCCCAATTTATCGAATCCGTCTTAAGTTTTGCTCTAAAATAAAAAAAGCAGCTATTAAGCTGCTTTTTTTATTTTAGGATTTAAGCGACTTTGAGCATGGCACGTTTAGCCGCTGGGGATTGGTCTAAGTAGGCAATCGCATCTTCTGTTTTGGCTTCGTGTACAGGGTCATACCACGGCACTAAATAGCCAAATTGCTGTGAGATGAGCCATAACGGACTTGGCAACACTTGATGATTTCGTTTAGAAATAGACAGCCACTCACGCCAAATCCAAGGTTTAAACAGACTGGGTTGAATCGACTTAAAGCGGTCATCTTGTTTCATAATATGAGCTGCACCATCGACCCATAAACCCAGCACGGCAGCAATCACCACCAGACTCAAATAATAGCGCGCAATATAGCCTCCACCTAAATGTCGGTACAAATCAAATGCGACGGTACGGTGTTCAATTTCTTCTGCGCCGTGCCATTTGATTAAGTCTAGCATCGCAGGGTCAGCGCCCATTTTTTCCCATTCGGTGTTGTCCAGTGCATATTTTCCAAGGACACAGGTCATGTGTTCCACTGTCGCAATAATGCCAAGTCGAAACAGATCCCACTGGTGCTCTAGTGCTTTGGGCACAGTGAGATCAAGTGGCTTATCGGCCAGTAATTTTCCAAATAAGAAATCCATCAACGCTAGATTACGAGAGACATCAATATTTCTTTGGCTGAGATACTCTTTGTTAGCTGAGTTGTGTGCCTGCGCATGCATGGCTTCTTGGCGAATAAAGGCTTGTACATCTTGCTTCAGCTTTTCATCGCTAATTTGTGGTAAGACTTTGTTATAGAGGCGGCAGAACCAGAACTCACCTGCGGGCAGGATCATATTAATTTCATTGATGAAATAGCTGGCAAAAGGTTGGTTGGGAATCCAATCAATCGGACTGTCTTGCCACTCAAATTTAACTTTGCGGGGCTTAATGGTGTAGGCAATAGAAGAACGAATTTTGTTTTTTTTCAATCGAGACCATAATTTCATATGCTGACCTATTTTTATATATGTGTTGAACTTTTTACGAGCTGAATAAAATCAGTATAAAAAAAAGTCCCCGATTGCGATTAGCAATAGGGGACACAGATACAGCAATAGATGATGCTTTTATAGGTTGGCGTTTAAAACTTAAGCCTCAGACTGTGGTTTGGTTTCCACATCGTCTTCAGCATCAAGATCCATAGCAGCTTCAGGATCTTCATCGAATTCGTCTGTATCCAGCTCATCTGCCGTCGCATCTGGAATGCTGCTTAAGTCAAAGTGTTGGGCTTGGTCTAACGTGAAATTCAGTCGTCCGCCCATCACGCTCGCCAGTTCTTCTAGGCCTTGTTTGTTGAGGGAAGAGAACAATTGAATTGAGAAATCCAGTTTCATCTTTTTCAATTGGGCTTTAACTTCTTGTAATGCTTTAGAGGCAGGGCCACGGTTGAGTTTGTCGGACTTGGTTAGTAGCACATGCACAAACAATTTACGTGAATAAGCCCATTCCAACATCATCACGTCAAAGTGCTGTAGCGGATGACGAATATCCATCAACAAGACTAAGCCTTGTAAGCTTTTACGCTGAATCAGGTAATTTTCTAACTCTTTTTGCCACACGATTTTCATCGCTTCAGGCACGGCTGCATAACCATAACCGGGTAAGTCGACGAGACGTTGGTCAGGATTACCCAGACTGAAAAAGTTAATCATCTGCGTACGACCCGGTCTTTTCGAGGCACGAGCCAATTGCTTTTGGTTGGTTAAGGCGTTGATAGCACTAGACTTACCTGCATTTGAACGACCCGCAAAGGCAATTTCGTAACCTGTATCTTCTACACACAGATTGAGCTTCGGGGCACTCATTAAAAACTCTGCTTTACGCAGCCAGTTGAGAGCGCGCACAGCATATTCAGTAACTGCAGAATCTACCTTTTTTTCATAGCTAATTTTTTGCTTTGGGGCAGCAGCAATTTTACTGTTTTTGGATTTTCCTCGGCTGTGGTGCATAACTCAACTTCAATTTATGATCTACAATCAGCCATTATAATGGAAGTCGAGCGGGCAATCGACCTTTGCAGCGTAAAGTCCGCAATCTTGTCTGTAAAAGACCTTAATCGGCAAGATTGATCAGGTTAATCGGCGAGTGGGTTGTGAACTTATTCTGAGGCTCAGTGCCCAGTACATCAGCTAAGGTGTACTGGTCTAGGCTATGATAGAACTGGTCTAGCGCTTGATCTAAGATCCCTTTGAGTCCGCAATTTGAACGGAGTACGCAAGGCGGGGTGTTGCATTCCACAATGTTCTGATCCGCTTGCAAGACCCGTACAATCTCGCCCAGTCTTAAATGTAGGGTTTCTGGATTGAGTCGAATCCCACCGCCACGACCGCGTGCAGTAATAATCCACTGCTGTTTAGCCATAAAGTGTACGATTTTCATCAAGTGGTTTTCAGACACTTGTAGTGCTTGCGCCAGTTCTGCGATGGTATGCGGCAGCGCTTTCGGCTGTGAAACATACATCAGAATTCGCAAAGCATAATCGGTAAATTTATTGAGCTGCATGAGGGTACTGATCGTTGATAAGCAAAAAAACAAAGGGCTAGTCTAGCATAACCTGACTAACCCTCTCTATTTTATGCCGATGGCATGGGTTAGTGGTGAACACCACCTGTACCAAAAGCTTCACTGTGAATATTTTCGGCAGGAACACCGCGGGCAATCAGGGCTTTTTGTTGTTCAGCCATAAATGGCATTGGGCCGCATAAGTAGTAGTCTGCTTGAACAGGTAGAATCGCGCTATCGATTGTACTCAAATCAAGGCGACCCTTCGCATCATAATCTTGACCCAAAACATCGCTTTGATGTGGGAACTCATATGCAGTAAAGGTACTTAAGCGTGGGTATTTGGCTTTTAAGTCATGAATGTGTTGTTTCATGGCGTGCACTTGTTTGCTGCGGCAGGCGTGCACAAAAGTCACAGGCTCTGGCATATCCAAAGTCACCAACTGATTCAGCATCGCTACCATTGGCGTGAGGCCTACACCACCACTAATAAAGACATTGCGTTTATTTGGGTCAATCAGGTAGAAGTTACCTGTTGGTGCAGACACTTCAATTTCAGCACCTTCGGCTAAACCATGCAGGGTATTTGACACCCAGCCTCCTGCCAAATCGCCTTTTTCATCTTCGCGTTTGACCGAGATACGTAAATAGTCAGCTTGAGGGCTGGTTGAAAGGGTGTATTGGCGAGGTTGTTTTAGACCAAGTTCCTCAACAAATACACGGACTGAAATGTACTGACCTGCTTCATATTTTGGTAAATCACCACCGTCCACAGGGGCAAGATAGAAAGAAGTGATTTCATCGCTTTCAACCACTTTTTTCGCGATTTTAAAGTTGCGCCAGCCTAACCAGCTCCCTTTGGTTTGTTGATGTTGCTCATAAATCGCTTTTTCAGTACTAATGAATAAATCAGCCAATTGACCATACGCTGTAGCCCAAGCATCAATCAATGGATCTTCCATTGAAATACTTAAAACTTCACTAATCGAATGGAGGAGGTTTTCCCCAACAATGTTGTAGTCAGGTGCTTGAATATTCAAGCTGACATGTTTGTGGGCAATCAGCTCAACCACAGGGAGTAATACTGAAGGATCTTCAATGTTTTCTGCATAGGCCAACACAGCACCCGCCAAAGCTTGGGCTTGAGCACCACTGCGTTGATGCCCCATATTAAAGGTTTCTTTTAAATTAGGATTGTTGCCTAACATGCGGTTATAAAAATAACCCGTGAGTGCGACGCCATTTTCACGAAGGACAGGAACAGTTGCTTTTACAAGTTCAATTTGCTGCGGAGTCATGTTTGATCTCTCTTGGCTATCATTTATAAGATGCATTTAAAATATACCTTTAAAGATGTAATGTAAATACATCTTTTAAAGAAAAGCTTAATTTTTTTATGGAATATAATAATATCCCATAAATTTTGATTTTTAGATTTAAAAAGTAGATCACTTACGCCCAAACAATGAGCCGAGTAAACCACGGACGATTTTTTGTCCCGTACTGCCCCCAAGGCTGCGTGCGGCACTTTTAGCGAAGGTTCCTACTGTGTCTTGAATTAGCTTCTCACGCTGTTTTGCTTCACGTTCAGCTTCTTTCTGCTGTTCTTTTGCGATACGCTCTTGCTCACGTGCTTGTTGCTTAGCCAGTGTTTCAGCTTCTTTGGCCTGCTGTTTCGCTAACGCCTCTTGTTCTTTGGATTGTTGTTTCTCTTGCTCTATCTGTACGGCTTGTTGTTGGCGTTCAACCACTTTATTTTGTAGAAGTTCAAAGGCACTCTCACGGTCTAGGCTTTTTTCATAAATGCCTGCCACGATACTTTGTGAAATTAAGGTTTGACGTTGCTCTGGGCTAATGGGACTGAAAGACGAGTAGGGTGGCATCACCCATGCGCGCTCTACGACTTGCGGCGTGCCTTGTTCATCTAGGCAACTAATCAAAGCTTCACCCACCGCTAGTTCAGTGATGGCTTGCTCAACCTTAAATTCAGTGTTGGCACGGAAGGTGTCTGCAGCTGTTTTAACCGCTTTTTGATCTTTCGGGGTAAAAGCACGTAAGGCATGTTGTACGCGATTGCCGAGCTGTCCTAATACGCTTTCAGGCAAATCCAGTGGATTTTGCGTGACAAAGTAAATACCAACCCCTTTGGAGCGGATCAGACGCACCACTTGTTCAATTTTTTCTTGCAGCGCTGCACTGGCATTATCAAACAACAGATGTGCTTCATCAAAAAAGAACACCAACTTGGGCTTGTCCATATCACCAACCTCAGGCAGCTGTTCAAATAATTCTGAAAGCATCCAGAGCAGAAAAGTGGCATAGAGCTTTGGGGTATTCATGAGCTTGTCTGCGGCTAGAATATTGATATAGCCATGACCATTACTGTCGGTCTGAATAAAGTCGAGAATATTTAAGCTGGGCTCCCCGAAAAATTGATCACCGCCTTGATCGGCCAGTGCCAATAAATTCCGTTGAATCGCGCCAAGGCTGGCAGGAGATAGGTTGCCATATTCGGCTTTAAACTCTGCGGCATGTTCACTGACATAACCGATCATGGCTTTTAAGTCTTTAAAGTCGATCAGTAACATGCCTTGATCATCTGCAATACGGAATACCGCAGAAAGTACTCCTTCTTGAGTATCATTCAAATTCAGCATACGTGCCAGTAACAGCGGGCCAATTTCGGTAATCGTGGTGCGAATAGGATGACCTTGTTCAGCAAATAAATCCCAAAACACCACGGGGGATGCAGCAAAGGGAATGCTGTCGATGCCTAAACTTTTAATGCGTTCATCAAATTTTGGATTGGATGTACCTGCCTGCGCTAAGCTGGAAACATCACCTTTAGCATCGGCTAAAAATACGGGCACCCCGAGTCTGGAAAAACTTTCAGCCAACACCTTCAGGGTTACGGTTTTACCTGTCCCAGTTGCTCCTGCAATTAAGCCATGACGGTTGGCAAATTTTGAGTGTAGAACAACATCTTGTTGGGTATTCGTGGTTTTCTTAGCAATGGTGATCGGGGTGCTCATACTTATTCCTATTCAATTTTTTTGTGATGGTTATTCAGTTGTTTTAGTGCGTTTTCTATATCTTGAATTAAATCGGCGGGATGTTCTAGTCCTATACAAAAGCGAACCAATAAACCTTGTTGTAAATGTGTATGCTCAAGTGCACGCATGTTTTTGAGGTCATACAGCATCACCAAACTGACAGGACCGCCCCAACTAAAGCCGAGCTTGAAAAGCGACAGGGCATCACAAAATTGACGAATATCCTGCAGATCAAATTCGGGCTTGAAAATGACACTGACCAAACCTGCACTGTGTTGATCCACACAAATGTCTTTCCAATATGAATGACCCGCAGCACTCGAGTCAGCAGGGTGTAATACCTGCGCAAATTCGGGTTGTTGTTTTAGCCATGCCAGTAGCTGTAGCGCATTTTCAGACTGTGCGGCATACCGAACACGCATTGACGCTAGACTACGTTGGACTTGAGCAACATCATCCCCAGAAACGCTAATGCCTTGAATGGCATGCGTACGAAAGAGTTGATGATGTAAAGCTCGCTCGCGTGTCACGACTGAGCCCATTAAAATGTCTCCGCCGCCACTTGGGTACTTGGTCAAAGCATGTACTGTCACATCTACACTTAAGTGCTCATCACTAAAATCAAAAGCATTAAAGGCAAGGCCTGCGCCCCACGTGTTGTCTAAAGCAGTGAGTACATGATGCGTTTGTGCCTTTTTCACCAGTCCGACCAAATCTGGAAACTCCAGTGTGACCGACCCTGCGGCTTCTAGCCAAATCAGTTTTGCTTTTTCCGTCGGTTGGAAAGAGGACACATCAATAGGGTTATAAACACGAACATCAATGCCATAGCGTTTTTCTAGATTACGAAGATGCTCCATGTTTGGCCCGTAAATATTATCTGCTACCCAAACTTCATCACCATGACTTAAAAAACATGAGTTCACTAGGTTGATGGCAGATAAACCACTTGGTGCCAATAAGCAGTAAGTTCCACCCTCAATTTGTGCAATGTTATCGCCCAATGTAAAGGTGGTGGGGGTGCCATGGGTACCATAACTATAGTCATAGTCATCGGTCCAATGGCGATTAAACAGTGCATTGGTATCTTTAAAAATAATCGTCGATGCACGATACAGGGGAGGTTGGATTGTTGAAATGTACTGAGGCGCTTGTCTTGGTGCATGAACCAAGGCAGTTTGCGGATTTTTTTTCACGAATCGACTCTTCATAAAGCGCTAAATTGTTTTAGCTTAAGAGAAAGTTTCTAAATAGGCGAGAAAATTGAACAAATGTGAATAAAGGTAAACAAAATAAAAAGTTGGCTTCAATTTTGCTAAATCATCTGCAAGGATAGTAAAAAGAAGGCATAAGCGCATGACGTCGCATTTAAAAGTACATTATTTTCAGCATATTGCTGGTGAAGGGTTCGGCAGTTGCTATACATATTTAAAACAACAAGGTGCTGTAATCAGTGCAACAGAGTTTTTTGCTTTACCTATAGATCAAGCCTTAGAGATAGAGGCCTTACCGAGTATTGAGGATGTTGACTTACTCATCATTATGGGCGGTACCATGAGTGTGAATGATGAAGCGAATTTTCCATGGTTAAAGATCGAGAAGCGTTGGTTAAGGCGTTACTTGGCCGCTGGAAAGCCCGCGATTGGCTTATGCTTGGGTGGGCAATTGATTGCCAATGCGCTCGGTGCCGCGGTCAGTCGTAATGAACAACAGGAGTTGGGTTGGGCGACAGTACGCAAAATCCAGCACGTCCCAACAGAATGCTTTGAATTGCCTGAACAGTTTAATGTGATGCAATGGCATAGCGAGACCTTTGAAATTCCAAAAGGTGCTGTACATTTGGCTGAAAATACAGTCTGTCGTAATCAAATGTACCAAATTGGAAAGAATGTATTGGGTTTTCAATTTCACCCAGAGATCGTGCCAGAAACCTTAGCACTTTTTTTAGAAAATGATGACGAGCTGAATAAGTTTTCGGGGCAATACGTGGCAACTGAAACTGAATTGAAAAAATCGCCAAAATTAAATTTTATTGAGGGAAATCAAATTCTTAATAATGCAATTGATTATGTGTTGCGGCAAACAGTCTATTGATGCTTTTTTAAGCTACTGATAATCCAAACAAATTGAATATATTGTAAAAAATCAAAAATGGATTTGCTTATGCATTAAACAATGGCTATAATGAGCGACCCTTTAATGAAAGGGGGTTAACTGCGAATAAAGTAGTTAACATCGTGACAGTCGTGGCATCGATCATGACCTTAGTGATATTTCACTGCTCTTGACACTTACCTTTTAGTGGGGTGAGATGCGTCAGGAGTGATTCTTTATATATTTGGCTTGGAGTTTACTGGTATGTCTAACCAGAGAATTCGTATCCGTTTGAAGTCTTTTGATCACCGTTTAATTGATCAATCAGCTCAAGAAATCGTAGAAACAGCAAAACGTACTGGCGCACAAGTTTGTGGTCCAATTCCAATGCCTACACGCATTGAACGTTTTAACGTTTTAACATCACCACACGTTAACAAAGATGCGCGTGACCAATACGAGATCCGCACTTATAAACGTTTGATCGACATCGTTCAACCTACAGACAAAACTGTAGATGCATTGATGAAGTTAGATCTTGCAGCTGGTGTTGATGTTCAGATCGCATTGGGTTAAGGCTTTCGGGTTAATTAACGCTCTAAGTTAATTAGGCCGCTTTTTTAGAGGTTTATGCACATGGCTATTGGTTTAGTCGGTCGCAAGTGCGGTATGACACGTATCTTTACAGATGCTGGTGTTTCTGTGCCTGTTACAGTGATTGAGGTTGATCCTAACCGCATCACTCAAATCAAAACGCTTGAAACTGATGGTTATCAAGCGATTCAAATCACTACTGGTGAACGTCGCGAATCTCGCGTAACTAACGCTCAGAAAGGTCACTTCGCGAAAGCGGGTGTTGCTGCTGGTCGTCTAGTTCAAGAATTCCGTGCAACAGAAGCTGATCTTGAAGGTCGTGAAGTTGGTGGAACTATCGGTGTAGACATGTTCACAGTTGGTCAAGTTGTTGACGTAACTGGTCAGTCGAAAGGTAAAGGTTTCCAAGGTGGTGTTAAGCGTTGGAACTTCCGTACGCAAGATGCTACTCACGGTAACTCACTTTCTCACCGTGTTCTGGGTTCTACAGGTCAAAACCAGACTCCTGGTCGCGTATTCAAAGGCAAAAAAATGGCTGGCCATTTAGGTGCTGAGCGCGTAACTGTACAGGGTCTAGAAATTGTATCTATCGACGCAGAACGTTCAGTTTTAGTAGTGAAAGGTGCGATTCCTGGCGCTACTGGTGGTGACGTAACTGTTCGTCCTACGATCAAGGCCTGAGGGGAAATAACGTGAATTTAAATACTGTTTCCGGCTCTGCTGTTGAATTATCAGAAGTTGCGTTCGGTCGTGAATTCAATGAAGCTCTTGTACACCAGGTTGTTACAGCTTATTTAGCTGGTGGCCGTCAAGGTTCAAAAGCTCAGAAATCACGTGCAGACGTTTCTGGCGGTGGCAAAAAGCCATTCCGTCAAAAAGGTACTGGTCGCGCTCGTGCTGGTTCTATTCGTAGCCCAATCTGGGTAGGTGGTGGTAAAACTTTTGCTGCTCGCCCACAAGATTGGTCTCAAAAAGTTAACCGCAAAATGTATCGCGGTGCAATGCAATGTATCTTAGCTGAACTTGTTCGCCAAGATCGTCTTGTATTGGTTGAAGAGTTTGCTGTTGCTGCTCCAAAAACTAAAGAGTTGCTTGCAAAACTTAACGACTTGAATGCTACTCGTGCATTGATCGTTACAGAATCTGTAGATGAGAATCTATACCTTGCAGCGCGCAACATTCCACACGTTGATGTGGTTGATGCTGCTGCTATCGATCCTGTTAGCTTGATTGCGTTCGATAAAGTTGTTATGTCTGTAGCTGCTGCTAAGAAAATTGAGGTAGAACTCGGATGAACAACGAACGTATCTATCAAGTCCTACAAGGACCTGTATTCTCAGAAAAAGCACAAGTTTTAGGCGAAACTGCTGGTGTTCAAGTTTTCAAAGTTGCACTTGATGCAAACAAACTTGAAATCAAAAAAGCTGTTGAGCAATTGTTTGGTGTTCAAGTTGTTAAAGTTAACACAACGATCACTAAAGGTAAGACTAAACGCTTTGGTAAAACATTAGGACGTCGTTCTGATGTTAAAAAAGCATACGTCACCCTGAAAGCTGGCCAAGATGTTGAAATGGCTGACTTGGGCGATACCGCTGAAAGCGCAGCGGAATAAGGACGAGAATTATGCCAATTCAAAAATGTAAGCCAACGTCTCCTGGACGTCGCTTTGTAGAGAAAGTCGTTCACGACCATCTTCACAAAGGTGCGCCTTATGCTCCGTTGGTTGAAGCTAAAAAACGTACTGGTGGTCGTAATAACAACGGTCACATCACGACTCGTCACGTTGGTGGCGGTCACAAGCAGCACTACCGTCTAGTTGACTTTAAACGTAACAAAGATGGTATTCCTGCAACTGTAGAGCGTATTGAATACGATCCTAACCGTACAGCACACATTGCACTAGTATTGTATGCTGATGGTGAGCGTCGCTACATCATCGCGCCTAAAGGCCTTCGCGCTGGCGATAAAGTTCAATCTGGTAACGATGCTCCAATTCGTCCAGGTAACTGTTTACCGCTTCGCAACATGCCTATCGGTTCTACTCTTCACAACATCGAACTTAAAATCGGTAAAGGCGCGCAATTAGCTCGTTCTGCTGGTACTTCAGTTCAGTTGTTGGGTCGTGACGGTTCTTACGCTATCGTTCGTTTACGTTCTGGTGAAATGCGTAAAATTCACGTTGAGTGCCGTGCAGTTCTTGGTGAAGTTTCTAACCAAGAAAGCAACCTTCGTTCACTTGGTAAAGCAGGTGCAGCACGCTGGCGTGGCGTTCGTCCTACCGTTCGTGGTATGGCGATGAACCCAGTAGATCACCCGCACGGTGGTGGTGAAGGTCGTAGCAAAGGTATTCAACCTGTAAGCCCATGGGGTCAAAAAGCTAAAGGGTACAAGACACGTACCAATAAGCGTACGACTAAGATGATTATTCGCGACCGTCGCGTTAAGTAACAAGTAAAGGAATCTGACAATGCCTCGTTCTCTGAAAAAAGGCCCAT
Organism: Acinetobacter sp. SwsAc2; assembly: GCF_013391465.1. NCBI lineage: Bacteria > Pseudomonadati > Pseudomonadota > Gammaproteobacteria > Moraxellales > Moraxellaceae > Acinetobacter > Acinetobacter sp. SwsAc2. The sequence goes on from NZ_JACBEZ010000008.1 coordinate 81,379, forward strand.
TCGTCGATGCGCACTTGTTCGCTAAGGTTGAAGCGGCTATCGCGGCTAATAACCGTAAGCCGATCAAAACTTGGTCGCGTCGTTCGATGATCCTCCCAGATTTTGTTGGTTTAACAATTTCTGTACATAATGGCCGTAACCATGTTCCAGTAATCGTATCTGAACATATGGTTGGTCACAAACTTGGTGAATTCGCGCCAACTCGTACCTATCGTGGTCACGGTGTTGACAAGAAATCTAAACGTTAAGGTGCTATGATGGAAGTTACTGCTAAATTACGCGGTGCCGCTATCTCGGCACAAAAAACTCGTTTGGTTGCAGACCTAATCCGTGGCAAATCTGTTGCTCACGCGCTTAATATTCTCAACTTCAGCAACAAAAAAGCTGCAGTTTTGGTTAAAAAAGCATTGGAATCTGCAATTGCAAACGCTGAACACAATAACAGTTTAGATGTAGACGACCTTAAGGTTACTACGATTTACGTTGACGAAGGCACTAGCCTTAAACGTATTATGCCACGTGCTAAAGGCCGTGCAGATCGTATTACTAAGCGTACTTGTCACATTACCGTTAAGGTAGGGGTTTGATATGGGTCAGAAGGTTCATCCAATCGGTATCCGCCTTGGTGTTGTAAAACGTCATAACGCCAACTGGTATGCGAGTCCGAAACAATACGCTGAATACTTGCTTAAAGATCTTCAAGTTCGTGAGTTTTTAACTAAAAAACTTAAGAATGCAATGATCAGCAATATTCTTATCGAACGTCCTACGGGCGCTGCTAAAGTAACTATTAGCACTGCACGTCCTGGTATCGTTATCGGTAAAAAAGGCGAAGACATTGAGAAACTACAGCGTGAACTTACTCAAATTATGGGTATTCCAGCGCAAGTAAGTATCAATGAAATCGATCGCCCAGACTTAGACGCTCGTTTAGTTGCTGAAGCTATCGCTTCTCAATTAGAAAAACGTGTAATGTTCCGTCGTGCTATGAAGCGTGCGGTTCAAAACACAATGCGTGCTGGTGCTAAAGGTATCAAAGTTGAAGTATCAGGCCGTTTAGGTGGTGCTGAGATTGCTCGTACTGAGTGGTATCGTGAAGGTCGCGTACCTTTGCATACACTTCGTGCAGACATCGATTATTCAACTATGCGTGCTGAAACGACTTACGGTACGATTGGTGTTAAAGTTTGGATCTTCCGTGGTGAGATCTTGGGTGGCATGAAACAAGTCATGAACCCAGCTCCAGCTGAAGAACGTCCAGCTAAACGCGGTCGTGGTCGTGGTGAAGGTCAAGAGCGTCGTGGTCGTCGCAATGATCGTTCTGCTGAAAAAGGAGAATAATCCATGTTACAACCTAAACGTACTAAATTCCGTAAAGTGCAGAAAGGCCGTAACACTGGTCTAGCTCACCGCGGTAGCTCGGTATCTTTTGGTACAATCGCACTTAAATCTGTTGAGCGTGGTCAAATGACTGCTCGTCAAATTGAAGCAGCGCGTCGTACAATCAGCCGTCGTATTAAACGTGGTGGTAAGATCTTTATCCGTGTTTTCCCGGACAAGCCGATTACTTCTAAGCCTCTTGAAGTGCGTATGGGTAAAGGTAAAGGTTCTGTGGAATACTGGGTTTGTCAAATCAAACCAGGTAAAGTCTTGTACGAAATTGATGGTGTTAACGAAGAATTGGCTCGCGAAGCGTTTACGCTTGCAGCTGCTAAACTTCCGTTTAAAACCACTATCGTGACTCGGACGGTAATGTAATGAAAACTAAAGATCTACGTGAAAAGTCGGTAGAAGAGTTGACAGCTTTGCTTGATGAGCAACAGCTTAACCAATTCCGTCTTCGTATGGCAAAAGCAACTGGTCAATTGGGTAAATCGCACGAAGTTGCACTTACTCGTAAGACAATTGCTCGTATTAAGACACTCCTTACCGAAAAACAGGGGAACGGACAATGAGTGAACAAACAGTTCGCACGTTAACCGGCAAAGTAGTAAGCGACAAAATGGACAAGTCTATTGTTGTACTTATCGAACGCCGCGTTCAACACCCGTTGTATGGCAAATCAATCCGCCGTTCAACTAAATTACATGCTCACGATGAGAACAACACAGCTAAAACTGGCGACGTTGTGACTATCAAAGAAAGCCGCCCAATTTCTAAAACTAAGTCTTGGACTCTAGTTGAAGTTGTTGAAGCTGCTGCTGAGTAATTAGACGTATCTGTTGCATCATCGGTTAATTTCGAGTACTCTTTGAGCCTTTCGAAATTGTGACCGGTGATGCTCGGTTTTGGAGTAGGGCAATGATTCAAACCGAAAGTATGCTAGACGTAGCAGACAATAGTGGTGCTCGCCGCGTACAATGTATTAAAGTACTTGGTGGTTCACACCGTCGTTATGCTTCTGTTGGCGACATTATTAAAGTTACTGTAAAAGAAGCTATTCCACGCGCACGTGTTAAAAAAGGTGACGTGATGAATGCTGTTGTAGTTCGTACAAAATTCGGTATCCGTCGTCCAGACGGTTCAGTGATTCGTTTCGACGATAACGCTGCTGTTATTTTGAACAACAACAAAGCGCCGATTGCAACTCGTATTTTCGGACCAGTGACTCGTGAACTTCGTACTGAACAGTTCATGAAAATTATTTCACTGGCTCCTGAAGTTCTATAAGAGGCAATCATGGCTAAGATTAAAAAAGGCGATCAAGTTATTGTGATCGCAGGTAAAGAAAAAGGCAAACAGGGTACTGTTCTGTCTGTTTCAAATGACCGTGTTATGGTTGAAGGCCTTAACTTGGTTAAGAAGCATCAAAAGCCGAACCGTGCAACAGGTGCTGAAGGCGCTGTAGTTACACAAGAAGCTTCGCTTCATATCTCTAACGTGGCAATTTTTAATGCTACAACCCAAAAGGCTGACCGTGTTGGTTACCAAGTGACTGAAGGCGTGAAAACTCGCGTTTACAAGTCAAATGGTGAATCAGTGGCGGTAGCGAAGTAATAGGTTGAAAAGGCAATGGCCAGACTTAAAACGCGTTACAACGACGAACTTAAGGCTCAATTACAAGAGACTTTAGCCGTTAAAAATGTGATGGATATTCCTCGCATTACTAAAATCACGATCAACATGGGTGTTGGCGCAGCTGCTGCTGACAAAAAACTCCTTGATGGTGCTCTTGCTGATATGCAAGCTATCGCTGGTCAAAAACCAGTTCTTACGTTAGCTCGCAAATCAATCGCTGGTTTCAAAATCCGTGATGGTTGGCCGATTGGTTGTAAAGTTACTTTACGCGGCGAACGTATGTACGAATTCTTAGACCGTCTAATCTCGATTGCGATCCCTCGTATCCGTGACTTCCGTGGTTTCTCTGCGAAATCTTTTGACGGTCGCGGCAACTACTCAATGGGTCTTAAGGAACAAATCATGTTCCCTGAAATCGATTTTGATAAGATTGATCGTATTCGTGGTATGGATATTACCATCACTACGACTGCTCGCACCGATGACGAAGGCCGTGCGCTTATGCGTGCATTCGGCTTCCCGTTCAAATAAGAGGTCGATATGGCTAAGAAAAGTATGATTAATCGCGAATTGAAACGCGAAGCTACTGTTGTTAAATACGCTGCAAAACGTGCTGAATTAAAAGCTGTTATTGCAAACGTAAATGCTAGCGATGAAGAGCGTTTCGAAGCGATGATGAAATTCCAAGCATTACCACGTAATGCGTCTCCAGTACGTTTACGTAACCGTTGTGGTTTAACTGGTCGTCCTCATGGTTACTTCCGTAAGTTCGGTTTAAGCCGTAACAAATTACGTGATACAGTAATGCAAGGTGATGTACCGGGCGTTGTTAAGGCAAGCTGGTAAGGAGCGCTATAGATGAGTATGCAAGATACCGTTGCCGACATGTTAACTCGTGTTCGTAACGCGCAAATGGCAAAGAAACAAACCGTTTCTATGCCTAACTCTAAGTTGAAGGTTGCTATTGCAAATGTTCTTCAACAAGAAGGTTACATTTCAAACGTAGAAGTTGCGGATGCTGAAGGCAAAGCAACTCTTACTTTGACTTTAAAGTATTTCGAAGGCAAACCAGTTATCGAAACTGTGAAACGCGTAAGCCGTCCAGGTCTACGTCAGTATCGCGGTAAAGATGCACTTCCGAGCGTTAAGCAAGGTTTAGGTATTGCAATTGTTTCTACAAGCAAAGGCATCATGACTGATCGCGCTGCACGTGCTGCAGGTATCGGTGGTGAAGTTATTGCTTTTGTTTCTTAATAGGTGATTCCTCATGTCTCGTGTGGCTAAAGCCCCAGTAACTGTACCTAACGGTGTAACAGTTACTCAGAACGGCCGGCAGGTCGAAGTGAAAGGTAGCAAAGGTACTTTGTCTTTCACCCTGCATGCGCTGGTCGAGCTTAAACAGGAAGACGGTATTTTAGCGATTGCTCCAAAAGCTGAGTCGAAAGACGCTTGGATGCAAGCTGGTACTGCTCGCGCTGTGCTTAACAACCTTGTAAAAGGTGTGAGCGAAGGCTTCGAACGTAAGTTACAACTTATCGGTGTTGGTTATAAAGCTGCGGTTAAAGGTAACATTGTTAACCTTAACCTTGGTTTCTCTCACCCGATCGACTATACGCTTCCTGAAGGTGTAACTGCTGAAACTCCTACAGCAACTGAAATTGTTCTTAAATCTGCTGATAAAGCACGTTTAGGTCAGGTTGCTGCAGATATCCGTGGTTACCGTCCACCAGAGCCTTATAAAGGTAAAGGTGTTCGTTATTCTGACGAAGTTGTACTTCGTAAAGAAGCTAAGAAGAAATAAGGCGCGAGGTTCTTATGAACGAAAAGAAACAATCCCGTTTGCGTCGTGCGAAAAGCACACGCTTGCACATCCGTGCGTTGGGTGCGACTCGTTTGTGTGTAAACCGCACTCCGCGTCACATCTACGCTCAAGTTATTTCAGCAGATGGTGGCAAAGTTTTAGCGCAAGCTTCAACTTTAGATGCTACTTTACGTGCTGGTACAACTGGTAACGTTGAAGCAGCTACTAAAGTAGGTGCTTTAATCGCAGAACGCGCTAAAGCAGCTGGTGTTACTAAAGTTGCATTTGACCGTTCTGGTTTCAAATATCATGGTCGTATCAAAGCCTTGGCTGATGCTGCTCGTGAAAACGGCTTGGAGTTCTAATCATGGCTAAAGTTGAACAAAACGAAGGTCTTGTTGAAAAGCTGGTTGCCGTTGATCGTGTAGCCAAAGTTGTTAAGGGTGGTCGTATCTTCTCTTTCACAGCATTGACTGTGGTTGGTGATGGTAATGGTCGTGTAGGTTTTGGTCGTGGTAAAGCACGTGAAGTTCCAGCTGCTATTTCTAAAGCACTTGAAGCTGCTCGTCGCAACATGATTACTGTTGACCTTGTTAACGGTACTGTACAGCACCCTATTAACGCGCGTCACGGTGCAAGCCGTGTTTACATGCAGCCTGCTTCTGAAGGTACTGGTGTAATCGCTGGTGGTGCTATGCGTGCAGTTCTAGAAGCTGTAGGCGTACGTAACGTATTAACAAAATGTTATGGTTCTACTAACGCTGCAAACGTAGTAAACGCGACTTTTAACGGTCTGCGTGATATGACTTCTCCTGAGAAGGTTGCTGCGAAACGTGGTCTTACAGTAGAACAAATTCAAGGGTAATCAATCATGAAAACGATTAAAGTTACCCAGACTAAATCTTCTGCGCATCGCTTGAAAAATCACAAGCTTAGCCTACAAGGTTTAGGTCTGCGTCGTATTGGTCATACTGTAGAAGTGCAAGATACGCCTTCTAACCGTGGTATGATCAACCAAGTCTACTATATGGTTAGTGTAGAGGAATAAGCCATGACTCTGCGTTTAAATGAGCTTGCACCTGCTGAAGGTGCAAAACGTGAAAATCGTCGTCTAGGCCGTGGTATCGGTTCTGGCGTTGGTAAGACTGGTGGCCGTGGTGTCAAAGGTCAGAATTCACGTAAGAGCGGTGGTACTCGTCCAGGCTTTGAAGGCGGTCAAACTGCGTTATATCGTCGTTTACCTAAATTCGGTTTCACTAGCCAAATCGCTTTGAAAACTGCTGAAGTACGTTTATCTGAGCTTACTAAAGTGGAAGGCGACATCGTTAGCCTAGAAACTTTAAAAGCTGCAAACGTTGTACGTAAAGATATGTTACGTGCTCGTATCGTACTTTCTGGTGAAATTACTCGTGCATTCACTGTTCAAGGTGTTGCTGTGACTAAAGGCGCTAAAGCTGCTGTTGAAGCTGCTGGCGGTAAAGTCGAGGAGTAATCGCTAGTGTCTATGTCTCCTAGTTCTTCAGGTCATGTCAATATGATGAAAGGCCAGCCATTTCATGTGAAATACCGTGAAATTATTCGCCGCATGATGTTTCTCATCGGTGCATTATTGGTTTTTCGACTAGGAGCACATATTCCAGTACCAGGCATTAATAATGCTGCACTTGAAAATCTTTTTAATGCAAACCAAGGCACGATCCTTGGTTTGTTTAACATGTTTTCAGGTGGTGCATTAGAGCGTATGTCCATTCTTGCTCTTGGGATTATGCCGTACATTTCTGCATCGATTATCGTGCAGTTAATGTCTACAGTTATTCCTTCGCTGGAAGCTTTAAAGAAAGAAGGCGAACAAGGCAAGCGTAAGATTAATCAATATACGCGACAGGGTACATTGTTCCTTGCACTCGTGCAGGCAATTGGGATGTGTGCTGGTCTGATCAGTCAAGGGATTACCTTAACTGCAGGTCTGGCTTTCTACGTACCAGCTGTAACTTCTTTGGTTGCAGGTACAATGTTCTTGATGTGGTTAGGTGAGCAAATTACCGAACGTGGGGTGGGCAATGGTATTTCCATGATCATCTTCGCCGGTATTGTTGCAGGTTTGCCGAATTTAATTCTGCAATCAATATCATCAGTAGATAATGGTCAAACCAGTCTAATTGGCTTGGTGATTTTTGGCGTGTTGTCTCTGGCTGTATTAGCTGCAATTGTGTTTATTGAGAAGGCGCAACGTCGTATTCCAGTAAACTATGCTCAAAAACAACAAGGACGTCGTGTATTTACTGCACAGCAGTCGCATTTGCCATTGAAAATTAATATGGCTGGTGTGATCCCAGCGATTTTCGCAAGTTCATTGCTTTTGTTCCCTGCGAGCTTAGGGCAATGGGTGGGTAGTGCAGATCCGAATGCGGGTATTATCAAACGTAGTTTGCAAGATTTGGCATTGGTGCTTTCGCCTGGTCAGCCGTTGTATTTGGTGCTCTTTGGTGCGTTAATTATCTTTTTCTGTTACTTTTATACAGCGCTTGTATTTAGCCCGAAAGAAGTATCGGAAAACTTGAAACGCAGCGGGGCTTATGTACCTGGTATTCGTCCAGGTGAGCAAACTGCTCGTTACTTAGATCATATTCTTAACCGTTTGACATTTATTGGCGCGATTTATATCACCATCATTTGCTTAATGCCGATGATTTTACAAAGCTCATTTGGTATTCCATTCTCTTTAGGTGGGACATCTTTGCTTATTGTTGTGGTGGTAGTGATGGACTTTATGGCTCAGCTACAAGCTCATCTGACCTCGCATCAATACGATAATCAAACGTTAATGAGAAAAACGACTGCTCATCCTAAGGGATAAGCGCACTTGAGGTTTCATCATGAAAGTACAAGCTTCTGTAAAGAAAATTTGTGGTAGCTGTAAAGTTATCCGTCGTAATGGGGTTATTCGCGTAATTTGTAGCGCAGAACCTCGTCATAAGCAGCGTCAAGGTTAATCTGATCAAGACCTGTTGATTTCAGTAGGCTAATTAGGTTATTATCCGCCCCTCAAGATTTTTGTGGGGCGGTTGATTGTCTTAACTGCCTTTTTGGAGAAAATTGAATGGCTCGTATTGCCGGTGTAAACATTCCGGATAACAAGCATGCTGTTATCTCTCTAACGTACATCTTTGGTGTAGGTCGCCACACTGCTAAGAATATCTTGGCTGCTGTTGGTATCGCGCCGACTACAAAGATCCGTGAATTAGATGACGCTCAGCTTGATGCGATTCGTGCAGAAGTTGCTAAGGTTCCGACCGAAGGTGATTTACGTCGCGAAATTTCCATGAACATTAAACGTTTAATGGATTTAGGCTGCTACCGCGGTCTTCGTCATCGTCGCAGCTTGCCTGTCCGTGGACAACGCACCAAAACTAACGCACGTACCCGTAAAGGTCCGCGCAAACCTATTAAGAAATAAGATTTCTGGAAGCTAAAAGATGGCTAAAGATACTCGCACACGCAAGAAGGTCACTCGTACCGTCTCTGAAGGTGTTGCACACATTCACGCTTCTTTTAATAACACCATTGTGACTATTACCGATCGTCAAGGTAATGCACTGGCTTGGGCTACCTCTGGTGGACAAGGCTTCCGTGGATCACGTAAATCAACTCCGTTTGCTGCTCAGGTAGCTGCTGAAGTTGCTGGTAAAGCTGCTTTAGACTACGGTTTGAAAAACTTGGACGTCCTTGTAAAAGGTCCTGGTCCTGGTCGTGAATCTGCGGTTCGTGCTTTAGGTGCAGTGGGTTATAAAATTAACAGCATTACCGATGTGACGCCAATCCCGCACAACGGTTGCCGTCCACCTAAAAAACGTCGCGTGTAAGGAGAAACATTCATGGCTCGTTATATTGGTCCAAAATGCAAACTCTCTCGCCGCGAAGGGACAGACCTGCAATTAAAATCTGGCGTTAAACCATTTGACGTCAAAACTAAAAAAGCTGCTAAAGCTCCTGGCCAACATGGCGGAGCGCGTGGTGGCAAACAATCTGAGTACTCACTACAATTACGTGAAAAACAAAAAGTACGTCGTATGTACGGTGTTTTAGAGCGTCAATTTAGTAATTACTATAAAGAAGCTGCTCGTGTGAAAGGCGCAACTGGTGAAAACTTGTTGAAACTGCTTGAAAGCCGTCTTGATAACGTCGTTTATCGCATGGGTTTTGGTTCTACACGTGCAGAAGCTCGTCAGCTTGTATCTCACCGCTCGATCACTTTGAATGGCCGTCGTGTTAACATCGCGTCTATCCAAGTTAAAGCTGGTGATGTAATTGCTGTGCATGAAGGTGCTAAACAACAATTGCGTATTAAAAACGCAGTTGAATTAGCTGCACAACGTGGTATTCCTTCTTGGATGGAAATTGACCATTCTAAGCTGGAAGGTACGTTTAAAGCTGCACCAGATCGTTCAGATTTACCTGCTGAAATCAACGAAAGCTTGATTGTAGAATTGTATTCTAAATAATCCTTGAGGTAGCAATATGACGCGTACTGCAAATGAGTTTCTAACTCCGCAAGCGATCAAGGTCGAAGCGGTTAGCGGGACCTCGGCAAAAGTTATTCTAGAACCCTTAGAGCGTGGCTTTGGTCATACTCTGGGCAATGCTTTACGTCGCATCCTTCTTTCTTCTTTACCTGGCGCTGCTGTGGTTGAAGTTGAGATTGAAGGTGTCGAGCACGAGTACAGTACTTTGGAAGGCTTGCAGCAGGACATCGTCGAGCTCTTGCTGAACCTAAAAGGATTGTCTATTAAGCTGTTCGATCAAAATGAAGCTTATTTGACATTAGAGAAACAAGGTCCTGGCGACGTAACTGCCGCTGACCTTCGTTTACCTCATAATGTTGAAGTGGTTAACCCTGAACATTTGATCGGTACTTTAAGTGCTTCAGGCTCATTAAAAATGCGCTTGAAAGTTTCTCAAGGTCGTGGTTATGAAACTTCTGACTCGCGTTTCCCAGAAGGCGAAACTCGCCCTGTAGGTCGCTTACAGTTAGATGCTTCTTATAGCCCAATCAAACGTGTGTCTTACACAGTGGAAAACGCTCGTGTAGAACAACGTACAGACCTTGATAAATTGGTCATTGATCTTGAGACCAACGGTACAGTTGATCCAGAAGAAGCGATCCGCAAAGCGGCAACAATCTTGCAACAACAAATTGCAATTTTTGTTGACCTTCAGAAAGATCAAGCTCCTGTTGCTCAAGAACCTCGTGAAGAAGTTGATCCGATTTTGCTTCGTCCAGTAGATGATCTAGAGCTTACTGTTCGTTCTGCTAACTGTTTGAAAGCAGAAAACATTTACTACATTGGTGATCTTGTACAGCGCACTGAGGTTGAGTTACTCAAAACTCCTAACCTTGGTAAAAAATCGCTTACTGAGATCAAAGATGTTCTGGCTTCAAAAGGCTTACAACTCGGCATGCGTTTAGAGAACTGGCCACCAGCTAGTCTCCGTATGGACGATCGTTTCGCCTATCGTAGCCGTTAATTAAGTAGGACTATCACCATGCGTCATCGTAATAGTGGTGTGAAATTAGGCCGTACAAGCAGCCATCGTAAAGCGATGTTTCAAAACATGGCTAACTCTTTGTTTGAGCACGAGTTGATCAAAACAACTGTGCCTAAAGCAAAAGAGTTACGTCGTGTAGCTGAGCCTTTAATCACTTTAGCTAAAAACGATACTGTTGCAAACCGTCGCTTAGCGTTTGCTCGTACTCGTTCAGCAGCAACTGTTGGTAAATTATTTACCGTTCTTGGCCCTCGTTACAAAGAACGTAACGGCGGTTATCTACGTGTTCTTAAAGCGGGCTTCCGTGCAGGTGATGCTGCGCCGATGGCTTACGTTGAACTAGTAGATCGCGAAGTTAAATAATTTCGTAGAACTATTCAGTTGTTCTTAGAAAAAGACCAGTGTTTCACTGGTCTTTTTTTATGGGTTTTTGTTCGACAATCTTTGTATTTTGGCCTGTAGTGACATATTTTACGAAAGATCTGCTTAAACTTGACATTGTGTATTGTCAGTTTTGTGGTTTAATAAGAACAGAATATAAGACAGGATAAAAACAACATGGATAAGCACGTCGATCTGCTCATTGTAGGTGCTGGTATTTCAGGCATTGGCCTTGCGGCACATTTAACCAAGCATTGTCCACAACGTTCGTTTGAAATTATTGAACGTCGTGACAGCTTTGGTGGAACATGGGATTTGTTTAAATACCCAGGTATTCGTTCTGATTCAGATATGTCGACCTTTGGTTTTAATTTTAAACCGTGGCAACAAGCCAGCGTTTTGGCAGATGGTTCTTCGATTAAGGGCTATTTGGCGGAAGTCATTGATGAACAGAAACTCAAAGAAAAAATTCATTTTAAGCATCGCGTACTCAGCGCCAATTATGATTCTGCTCAGAAAAAGTGGCAGATCGTGATTGAGAATGCAAAAGGCAAAAAAGAAAACTGGATTGCAAATTTTGTGTTTGGCTGTACCGGCTATTATAACTACGACCAAGGCTACCAACCTGATTTTCCAAATAAAGAAGTATTTAAAGGCGAGTTTGTAAATCCACAGTTTTGGCCTGAAAAATTAGATTATACAGGTAAAAAAGTCGTCATTATTGGTAGTGGTGCGACAGCGATTACACTGGTGCCAGCAATGGCCAAAGGTGGGGCGGCGCATGTCACTATGCTACAACGCTCTCCAACTTATATTGCTTCGGTGCCATCGATCGATTTTGTATATGACAAAATGCGTAAAGTGTTGCCTGAAGATGTGGCGTATAAACTGACTCGTGCACGTAATATTGGAATGCAACGCGGAATTTATGCGTTCGCGCAGAAGCAACCGAAATTACTCCGCCGACTGCTGCTCCAGTCGATTAAGATGCAGCTCAAAGGTAAAGTGGATATGAAACACTTTACCCCAGAATATAATCCTTGGGACCAACGTTTATGTGTGGTGCCAGACGGTGATTTATTTAAAATTCTTCGTTCAGGCCAAGCCAGTGTTGAAACAGATCAGATTGAACGCATTACTGAAACGGGCCTTCAATTAAAGTCTGGCCAGCATTTAGAGGCAGATATTGTCGTCTCAGCCACAGGTCTAGAAATTCAAATCCTAGGTGGTATACAAGCAACGATTGATGGCAAACCGTTAGATACCTCTAAACATATGTTGTATCAGGGCGTGATGGTGAGTGATGTACCGAATATGGCGATGATTATTGGCTATATTAATGCGTCATGGACTTTGAAAGTGGATATTGCTGCTGAATATATATGTCGCTTACTCAACTATATGGATCAAAAGCAGTGGGCTGAAGTGATCCCGCAAGGGGATGCGACAGAGCTGATGGACGATACGGTCATGGGCAGTTTGAGTTCAGGTTATATTGCACGTGCTGCTAATGTAATGCCAAAACAGGGTAAACATGCACCATGGAAAGTCAGCAATAATTATCTTGCGGATCGTAAGACATTGAAAAGTGCTTCTTTTGAGGATGGAGTACTGAAATTTGCTAAACGTGATGCAGCATTGAACCAGAAACCTAAACTAGTTTCTTAAGCTGAGTAGTGGATTTAAAAGGAGCGTAACGCTCACTGCTGTCCCATAGTTTGCTTTAAATAAAAAAACCTGAGTCCTAACAGTTAAAATATGAGTGCAAACAAACACTTTAACGACCAGGATTCAGGTTTTGTCACATCAGAATACCGTATTTCATGAGCTAATTAAACCTGTTGTGCGACAGGATTTTGAACAACTTGCTAAAGTACACCATGTTGGACAGAAATTTAGAGCGGCTTCCCGGTGGGATCAGTTTATTGCCATATTGATGTCTCAATTCTCTTGTAGGCAAAGTCTGAGAGATATTCAATCCAATTTGGAGTGCCAACAGGAAAAGCTAAGTCATCTCGGAGCAAAGTCTATTCCCCGAAGCACGCTGGCACGAATCAATGAGCAGCAGCCTGCTGCCTTATATCAACAGCTATTTTACAAGTTGCTTAAATACTATGAACACTCAAAAGTAGCTCATAAATTTCGCTTTAAGAATCCCTTGTATTCCTTGGATGCCAGTCATATTGACCTGTCGCTTTCCTTATGTGAATGGGCCAAAGTTCACGACTCAAAAGCCAGCATGAAACTCAGCATAGGATTGAATCACAGCAATGATATTCCTGAGTTTGTTGCAGTTGAAAATGGGAAAGAAAATGACATGGTACAAGGCCGAAAATTCCAGTTTCCTGCTGGCAGCATTGTAGTTTTTGATAAAGGCTATGTCGATTACCAATGGTATGCAAATCTGACTGCTCAAAACATTGGATTTGTCACACGTTTTAGGCCTAAATCTGTGTATCAGGTGATCCAGCAACATCCAGTGCTTGAATCCAAAGGTATTCTAAAAGATGAAACCATTCAGCTGAATAGCGCACATGCCCTAAAAAGAAAAGCCCCAGTGTTAAGAAGAATTGAATATAGAGATCAGCAAAGTGGCAAGCACTTTAGCTTTCTCAGCAATAACTTTCATTTAGCCGCCTCCACCATTGCGGCGATTTATAAAGATCGTTGGAAAGTTGAGCTGTTCTTTAAGGCGATTAAGCAGAATCTCAAATTAAAAGCGTTTCTAGGCCGCAGCAGGAACGCAATTCAGACACAAATCTGGATTGCGATGATCGCCTATTTGTTGGTGAGTTTCGCTCAATATTTAGGAAAAACAGGTTGGACAGTTCAACGTTTACTCAGAATAATTCAAGTGAATTTGTTTGAAAGAAAAACTTTAAAAGCTTTATTTTCACCCGATAAAATACCCATAAAACAAGAGGAAGCTCAAATGAGCTTCCTCTTGTGAAAAATTGTGGGACAGCAATGGCGTAACGCTCCTTTTTTTAAGGAAATGACTTTAGGGTGTTCTGTTTTTACTTTCTTAAACTGTAGGACTGGTAGATGATTTTAAAAATTTAAAAGATAAAGAATAGGGAATATCTTAGAACAAAATTACCAAGTCCCATCTGTGTCAAACATGATTCATGCTAAAAAATGGCACACTGATGCAGCAGATCATACTTTAGCCCCGATTATTTTAATGCACGATTCATTAGGTTGTGTGGCTTTGTGGCGGGATTTTCCTGCCCGACTGGCACAAGCGACCGCGCCGGTGGTTTATGCCTATGATCGCTTAGGTTTTGGTTTATCTGATGCGAGTACACAGCCCTTGGCACATAGTTTTGTCATCACTGAAGCAGAACAGACCTTTAAAGCTGTATTGGATTATTTTTCGATCCAGAATTTTGTCATTCTAGGGCATAGCGTGGGTGGTGGAATGTCTGTTGCGATTGCTGCGGCTTATCCAGAACGTTGCCAAGGATTAATTTCAATCTGTGCACAGTATGCGGTTGAAACGCTGACACTGAAGGGGATAAGTGAAGCAAAAATTGGCTTTCAACAAGCGGGACAAATGGAACGTTTATATAAATATCACCCTGAAAAGGCGCAGTGGGTGCTTGATGCATGGACTGAAACATGGCTATCACCCATTTTCCAAGATTGGAATTTGGCCAGTTTGATTGATGGTGTGCATTGTCCAACTTTGGTTATTCATGGTGAACTGGATGAATACGGCAGTACGGCACAACCCCAGCAGATTTTTGAAGGGGTGTCAGGGCATGCTGATCTGCACATTTTAGAAGGTTTACATCATATGCCACATAAAGAGCAACCAGAGTTGGAGGTTGCTTTGATTGCGGAGTTTCATCAAGCACATTGTTAAAAGTAAAAGCCCATCCAAAGATGGGCTATTTGAGTTAAAGAGAACGTGAAATGAGCTCTTTCATAATTTCATTGGTTCCTGCATAAATGCGATTGGCACGATTATCTAGATAAGCTCGTGCAATCGGGTATTCTAGCATATAGCCATAACCGCCATGCAGTTGTAGGCATTCATCGACAACTTTAGAAAACATCTCAGAAATTTTATATTTGGCAGCCGCTGCGGCATCAATGCCGAGACTCTCTTCCAGTTGCAATTGCATACAACGGTCGAGGTAAGCGCGGCAAAAATCGATTTCTGTACGTAACTCTGCCAGTTTAAAACGGGTATTTTGAAAGCTTGAAACTGTTTTTCCAAAAGCTTTACGCTCTTTGGTGTACTGAACAGTATGCGCCAGTGCTGCTTCTGCACCCGCTTGGCAGATAATGGCCACCAACATGCGCTCCCAAGCCAGTTCTTTCATCAGCATCATAAAGCCCATGCCTTCCATACCCAGTAGATTTTCTTTGGGGACTCGGACATGATCAAAAAATAATTCGCAGGTGTCTTGTCCTTTCATTCCAATTTTATTGAGGGGTTTACCTTTACTGAACCCCGCACGATCAGCTTCAACGATGATTAAAGAGAGATTGGCTGAACCCTTTTCGCTGTCGCCTGTCTTGCAGACCACAATCGCCATATCGCAGAGATAGCCGTTGGTAATGAAGATTTTGGAGCCATTGATAATATAGTCATCCCCGTCTAAAACAGCTGTTGTTCGTACCGCTTGCAAGTCTGAGCCTGTGCCGGGTTCAGTCATAGCAATGGCTGTGACGGTTTCACCCGAAGCCATCCGCGTTAACCAATGGTGTTTTTGTACTTCACTGCCAAAGTTATTGATATAGTTTGCGACAATGTCCGAGTGTAGTGAAAATCCAGTTGAGGAATCCATGGCATAGGCTTGCTCCTCAATCAAAATCATACTGTACAAGCGGTCTACACCTGAGCCACCATAAGCTTCAGGCATAGTGGCACACAGTAGCCCCATGGCGCCTGCTTTATTCCATAGCTCACGATCGACATGCTGCTGTTGTTCATATTTTTCAATATTTGGAACAACTTCTTTGGCATAAAACTTTCGCACAGTTTCTCGAAATGCCTCATGTTCAGTATTAAATAAGTTGCGCGGCAGCATATTGTTTAACGGGCGAATTGCGCCTGATTGCATGGAAGCTCATCCTGATGTTGTTATTTTGCTAAGAGAGTAGTGAAAAGTAGATACAGCGACAATGGACTGAATGCTCAAATGTGGCTGATTTTTTGATGTGTTTTGCCAGTTGTTAAAATTGCGACATTTAACTAGTGGCGGGACAGGCATGATCGGTTAAACTAAGCCGTTTCAATTAATTTGGGGAATATAATGACTGAAGAAATGAGCTTAGAAGAGCGTAAAGTAATCTATCGCGCACGTCGTGGTTTAAAAGAAATTGATGTGTACTTTGACCCTTATGTGAAAAATTATTATCTTCAGGCAGATCCTGCGGAAAAGGCCATGTTTGCGGCCTTGGTTGAACAAGAAGATCCTGATTTGTTGGATTGGTTTATGGAAGTCTCTGAGCCGCCACGCCCTGAAATGAAAACCTTGATTCAAAAATTAAAGCATTATGTACACGGATAAGTGCAATGGAACATCGTCATTTTCAACTTAAACCCAGCCGTCTGGCTTATGTGTTTCAGTTGTCGATTTATGCCGTTCTGATGCTGGTCTTGTATCAGCTACTTCCTTTAGGACTGTGGCTGATCGCTTTGGTTGCTGGCTTTGTGCTATATTTGTTTTTTCTACGTGGGCCGCAACATTTTCAGCTTCAGCATTTAGATGGCCGTGATTGGTCTTTGTCACTTCAGAAACAAACCAATGTACAACGAGTGCAAATCAGCCATATTGTGGATCATCGTGCTTATATTGTGATTTATTTTCAACACTTTAGAGCAAAACCGATGTTGGTTTGGTGTGATCAGTTACCCATCACGCAATGGAAAGCCCTGAAAATACTCACTAAAATGCAATAATTGTTGGACAATTTTAATTCACGCAATTTAATTAAGTAATTGAAAAATAATAAGTATAAATATATGAAGTGTTGCTTTGTCTGACATATCTGAAGAAACTGATGTGCTTTTTTGGATTGTCAGACAACTTTCCTACAGTTTTTTGAGCTTAAAATGTACATTCAAATCACCAACAGCAAACAAGGAAAATCGTATGATGATCCCAACTTGGATGTTTCTAGTGGTAGCAATTGTGTTAGCGATTGTTATAGGACGATTAGGAACTGTGCTGAAGGAACGATTTGCACCAAATAAAGCCTAGCTAGGCTTCCCAGTTGATAAGTAGCATGTGCCGAACCGTCGCTATGCTACTTTTTTTTGCCTAAAAAAAGTTGAGGCGTCATTTTAGTCAATTTTCCGCATTTTATTTCATGGCAGAGTAGTGGTCTGATTTAGAGTAAATACTCTTTTCTTCGGAAAATGCTTCTGCTATGTTTGTCAGCATGGACACATACAATTATACAAATAGAGGACAGGAAAATGTCGCAAGTCCAAAAAATAGGCCAAGGTGTGGCTGTTGTAGCGCTTACAAGTTTATTATTTTCGGGTTGTTCACAAGTGGTTAAAACAGGTGCCAATGTTGCGCTTGGGTTTAGTGAAAAACATATAGTACCGCCTATTTTAGCCATGGAAGACGCTGAGATGGTGTGTAACTCAGGCAATGCTTTGACTCCTGCGATTATGTCGACCAAAGACATGGGGGCAGATCCAACACGTGTGGCGGTTCTACTTTATTCAGCATCAGGTATTTGTGCGGAGAATCAGGCGCTTGAGGCAGAGTTACGTTATTTGCGTGCCTCGAAAGCAGGCAATGTCTCTGAAGCACAGGATGCTCGAATTGAACAAAAGCGTTGGGCGGCGACTGCAGCACAACGCCAATATACTGGCTATCAACTTTTTCAAAACCGCTGGGAAAAGAAATATAAGAAACCATTGGGCGAAGGCTGTCCAAAAATGAACAGCGATTTGGATCAAACTGTATATATGCTGGGGATGTTGAGTGGGTTACAAGCCATGACCAATGATATTAACTCAGGTGGTGCAGTCAATGTTCCTAAAGACATTGCGGCTATTGTTGAACGTGGGATGGTGTGTCTAGACAATGAAAAGTTTTGGGGTGCACCGAATGCAACACGTGCGGTGATTTGGACCTTATTGCCAGGTGCGGGTGAAGGCAAACCTGATCCGTATCAGACCTTGAAACAATCGATGCAAATTGGGGAGCAAAAAGGGGTTCGTTTATCTCATGCAATGTATGCTGTAGCGGCTCAAGCCAGTGGTGACGATGCCAAGATTCGTGATGCATTGAAAAGTTATGCGGCTTCCTATAGCGATGAAAAACAGAGTAATCCACAATTTAAACTGATTGATAGTATGGCCTCGAGTATGGTTCAGGGGATTTCAGATCGTTATTGGACTGAACACACGGGGACACGAACTGGGGATGGTGGTATGGCGCATTTCTGGGATGAAAAAGAAGACCGTTCTGAGCTAGATGAGTTGTTTAGTGAAAGTTAACCAATTTTAAACTGAGCGAAAGCTCAGAAAAAATAACAATAAATGAACGAGCAACACGATAAGGACATGTGATGCATGATCAATTTCTGAATCGAAAAATCATTTTGATTGCGTTTGTCGCGTCGATCTCGGCATGCCTACAGATTTTTAAAGATCAATTTATTTATTGGCGAGTGGATATTTTTCCTGAAATTTGGCGCTTGTGGACCGCGCATTGGGTGCATGTGGGATGGATTCATTTTGCACTCAATATGCTGGCTTTTATGTGTTTGCCTTTTATTTTTCCACGGGTCCGTGTCTGGCATTTTGTGGCGTTATTGCTGATTTTACCGCCGTTGATTAGTCTCAGTTTTTATTATTTTCTGGCGGATATTGAAGCTTATGCAGGGCTGTCAGGTGTGCTGCATGGGATGTTCACTGCCATAGCCATTGTCCATTTGCTATACCGTAAAGAACGGATGTTTGCGAGTTTGGTGTTGTTTCTTATTTTAGGCAAATTGATTTGGGAAAATACCTTTGGCGAGAGTGCTACGGCTGAACTGATCGGGAGTCCAGTTTTGGTCGAAGCACATTTGTTGGGCGTGATCTGGGGAATTGTGATTGCAGCTTTGTATTTAATCGGGGTGAATCTATTTGATGAGTAATCTATTGACCTAAATTCTAAAAAGAAAATCCAGATTGTCATATTCAAAAATATAAATTTGATGCAAAGATAAACAAAACAAAAATCTAAAGGCAGAGAGAAAGGACAAGCTCGAGCCGTCTAAAACGACTGGTTCTACGGTGTATTACGCTGGACAGAACGGTAATAAAAATAGGAAACAACATGCAAAATCATGGACAGCGCAGATCAGGACTCGATCTGCTGAAGTATATATGGACCGAGTGGATTTCTACTTTTGTCATTCTGATTTTACTGTTACTTACGCTGTTAATTGGTACAGGTGAAATGATTCATGGCCAATTACTGCGTATGGGTGAGCGCTTATATGGCGATCCAGCCACGGGTATGCAGTACTCTTTTTTAAGGGCAGAGCCTGCCAAACCAGAGTGTAATCGTCAGCCGAATGTGGATGCTTTGGTGAAAACCCAAATGCAAGCCAACGCCGCAGATGAGTTCGCAGACTTTTTTGGTGCGGCTTCGGAAGCGGATGTGCGTGCGTCCATCTTGGCGGGTGTGCAGCAGTGTGAAGAAAAGTATCAGTTTTATGATAAAGCCATGCAACATATGGAGGCACATCCAAGTATCCGTGCCTATCGTAATTTTGAAACCACCTTTTTCGGTATTTTTAAATTCGGAACAGAAAATCGCGCCATTCTATTAATTTTTATGGTGGTCTTAGCTGCGATTAGTGCCACCTTAAAAATCCATCATATTGGTTTGCGTGGCCCTGCGACTAAGCTAGATTATCGGGTTTATAGCCTCCTGATGACATTCGGTAATGGTCTATTAGCTTACTCGAGCATTAGTCAATTTAACTCAGTCAAAGACTCAGGTGTGCCGATGAATGGCGAAACCCAGCTGATTTATTGGCTGTGGATGGTTCTATTTGGCGTACTGACATTGATAAGTGTTTGGCAGCTGTTTAGCCCACCGAAAGATGCTAAAGCTGGTGGACGTCTTGGCTTTGCTTTCCTGAGTGTGCCTCTGTATGCCTACATGGCGGTGATTACCGGCGTAGCATTTATCTTCTTCATGGACTACCCAATGGGCCAAGGGATTTACTTGGGACAGCTGGTTGAATTCTCCAGTATTTTCCTGAATTTAGCCCTATTTATTTGGGCGGGTATGTTGTTGAAACAAACCCGTGTCGTGGATCTGTTCTTAAATATTTTGCGTCCATGGAATTTGGCGCCTGAAACACTCACCTGGTTGATTTTAATCGCTGCAGCCTTACCAACCGCATATACGGGTGCATCGGGGATCTTTGTGATTGCAGCAGGGGCGATTATTTATAAAGAAGTCTGGAATGCAGGTGGACGTCGTCAGTTTGCCTTGGCTGCAACCGCTATGTCGGGTTCGCTGGGTGTAGTTTTGCGTCCATGCTTATTGATTGTGGTGGTGGCATCCTTAAACAAAGAAGTCACGACGGACCTACTTTATCAATATGGTGTTTATACTTTCCTACTGACCTCAACACTGTTTTTAGTGGTTTCACTCTTCTTTGCAGAGAGTAAATTCCGCATCGCGGCACCGAGTTTGGCCGCACCGAAATCAGGGCGTGCTTTCCTAGCAGTTGTGCCGTATATCGTGATTTTTGTCCTCACGTGGATGTTCTATAAATACTTATTAGACACTGACTTAAATGAATTTACTGCACCCGTGATGATGCCTGTGATTTTATTGATGATCGTGTTGTTTGATAAATTACGTCATCAGCCTGCGCCTTTGCCTGCTGTGGGGCATTGGGATGAGACACTCAGCACAAATTATAACTCGGGTGGTGAACCTGTATTGGCTGGGGCTCAAGTTGCCCATGCAGAATACCGTGAAGGGCTACATGGTAATGCCGCAGATGATGGACAAGTGGTGAATCATGGGGTGGTTCAATCTAGTTCCATGGACGTGTTACGCCAAGTCGGTTTTTGGAAGTCGATGCATATCTCGACCAGTGAAACCGTTGGACACATTGGTGCTTTGGTCATTTTAATGGCACTGTCAGTCAGCGTGGGCGGATTGCTTGAACGTACGGAGGTAATGAGTTTCTTCCCGACTGATATTAGCAGTACGTTCTTGGTCATTACTCTGATTTTGGGGTTGATGGTCTTTGTTGGGATGATTATGGATCCATTTGGCGCCGTGATCTTGATTTCTGCGACGGTTGCACCTGTGGCCTATCAATATGGTATTCATCCTGTCCATTTTTGGATGATCACCTTGATTGGCTTTGAGTTGGGCTATGTGACACCACCTGTGGCCCTTAATCATCTTTTAGCAAGACAATCCATTGGTGATGCCGAAGTGAATGAGGCCGATGAGGAAGTGCGTCATTTGTCTTTCTATTATCGTTATGAACGTTGGATTTTACCTTTGATCGTGTTGTTCCCAGCGATGCTGATCATTGCTTATGTTCCATACTTCTTTAAGTTATTTGGCTGGTATCACTAAGTTGTGAACTTGAGTTAGACCATAAAAAAGCATCTTCGGATGCTTTTTTATGCTTTGGATTTTATTCATGATGATTTTAAGGAAAATGGTTTCTTTGCAGCGACTACCCACTCAAATCAAAACAAAGTACAAGGGTATTGTTAAGCGTCCCATCTTAAAAAATCAGCCCGTACTTAAGCTCAATGAAAAGAATCAATCGATCCATAAAGTCCCTCTAAAAGAAACTCTTGGCATAGCTAGGAGTAGGTCTATAACAAATGCAATGTCATTCATGGAGCGAGGTAGGTAAGAATAATGAGTGGTCTAATAGCTTGGCGCTGATTGAAAAGGTGGGTGAAGCAGCAGGGCAAAAAAAGACGTTAGCGTATCAGTCGATAGGCTAACGTCTTTAAAAATAACAACCGTATTTTACTGAGCAGCCAATTGGGCTTCTAACAGTTTAATTTGTTCTTCTTTGAGTTTTACCAGCTCATCGGCATCTTTGTGCTGTGCTTGCAAGCTCTTTTCCTGTTCCTTCAACTGGCTTTGAATATCGTCCAGTTTCGCCACTTCTTCTTTGGCAAGTGAGGCATTTTCAGGGACAGGTGCTTTTAAAATATCTTCTTCGACCAATTTAATGGTGTTGTCAGCCATGGCGGTCGAAGCTGCTTTTTCAGCTTCTGGAAGCGCCTTCACGGTCGGTTGAATCAACTCCGCTTGATGCACCGGTGTTGCAGACTCTTGTGCAGCAAACAACCATTGATAAAGTGCAAAAATCGCAATGATTGCGACTAAACCTGCTGTAATACCCCAGAGTAATTTAGGGTTGTTGTGTTGTACGGACGACATTCGATTCAACCTTTATTCTTTGGATTGACGTGGTTTAAATTGAATGACCCCAACCTCGTCAGGGATAGCAGGGATCTGAGGCTCGTCTACATGAGTTGGACGATTCTCAGAATAACCACAGTCGATACATTCAATCCATTCATCGTCATTCGAGGTAAGCATAACAACTCGATCCATCGCCTGACATTTAGGACATTTTGCACCTGCAATGAAACGACGTTTAATAGTCATTAGACTTACCTTCTGAACAATTTAGGCGCCTAGTTTACTCACTTTTTTAGCGGTTCGTCCAACCTTGATGACGAAGTAAAGCATCTATTTTTGGCTCGCGTCCACGGAAATTGATAAATGCATCAAGCGCTGTATCTTTTCCGCCAACTGCTAGAATAAACTGGCGAAATTCTTTTCCAGTGGCAGTATTAAAAATCCCTTCATTTTCGAAACGATCGAAGGCATCACTGGCCAAAACTTCCGCCCATTTATAAGAATAATAACCCGCTGCATAGCCACCTGCGAAAATATGGCTGAAGCTATGTTGGAAGCGGTTATAAGGCGTGGTCTCTAAAACAGCGTATTGTGCACGGATCTCATTTAAGGTGGCTTGGATCTGATCTGCTTTCAAAGCAGGGGCTGCTTTATGAATGCTGAGGTCGAATAGGGCAAACTCAATTTGACGTAAACTTTGCATGCCGGATTGGAAGAAACGCGCATCCAGCAAGGCTTTGAGTAGACTTTCTGGTAAGGCTTCTTGGGTCTCAATATGTGCACTGAGCAGGTCTAAGCTTTCGGTATCCCATGCCCAAAACTCCATGAATTGGCTTGGTAACTCCACCGCATCCCATGCCACGCCGTGTGTGCCTGCAACCGCAATATTGTCGACTTCTGTCAACATATGATGTAAACCATGTCCAAATTCATGGAACAATGTGATCACTTCATCATGTGTCAGTAGCGCTGCTTGATCTCCCACTGGTGGCGTAAAGTTACACACCATATAGCAAATCGGTTTTTGTAGGCCGTGCGTTGTTTGGGTGCGAGAGCGGAAACCACTCATCCATGCACCGCCACGTTTGCCCTGACGCGCATAGAGGTCAAAGTAGAATCCACCGACCACTGCGCCTTGATCTTCGAGTTCAAAATAACGTGCATCTGCGTGCCAAACGGGGGCTTCACGCTCCACAATTTGAATCCCATAAAGACGATTCACAATGCTAAATAAGCCCTGCAAAATCTTAGGTGCAGGGAAGTAGGGCTTGAGTGCTTCTTGAGATAAATTGAACTGTTGGACTTTCAATTTTTCCGAATAATATGTGCTATCCCACGGTTTTAAATCCTCAATGCCATCTTCAGCGGCAATGGCTTTCAGCTCCGCCACTTCTTTGAGCGCAGGGGCACGTGAATGTTCAGCTAAATCACGTAAGAACTGATCCACCGTGACTACATTTGGCGCCATTTTGCTGGCCAATGAAAGCTCGGCATAGTTGTTGAAACCCAACAATGCCGCCATTTCCTGACGCAGGCTTAAGATTTCTTCCATCGCCGCGCTGTTATCAAACTCAGCGTGTTCAGACTGATCAGATGCACGTGTGGTGTAGGCACGATACAGTTCTTCGCGTAAAGGGCGGTTTTCCGCGTAAGTCATAATCGCCAAATACGACGGGAAGTCTATAGTGGCAACGGGTTGATCCAGTTCGCGCTGCTGACCATATTGTTTTAACAGCTCAACACTGCTTTGTGGTAAGCCTGCCAGTTCGTGTTCCGCTAAAGGTTTGAAATAGGCTTGGGTTGCATCCAGAACATGGTTGGAAAACTCGGACGATAGTTGTGATAAGCGTGCCGAGATTTCTGCATAACGTTTTTTGGCTTCACCTTCTAAAGCCACCCCAGACAGTTTGAAGTCGCGCAGTGCAAGTTTAATCGCACTTTGTTGGGCTTCAGGGAGGTGATCAAATTGCGCAGCATCATGAATGTGTTGATAGGTTTGATACAGCGCTGTGTGTTGACCTAACTCGGTATAGTATTCACTTAAACTTGGTAATAGTGACTGGTATACCTCACGAGTTTCAGCATTGTTCATCACCGCATTGAGGTGAGACAGCACGCCCCATGCTTCACTCATATTATTTTCTAAATGATCAACTTGTTCTAAGACCGTAAGCTGTGCCTGAATTGATTCAGGGACTTCGCTCAGGTCTTTTAAGAAATGTTGACCCTGTTGAATGGCTTGTTCGATCTGCTGTTGGAGTTGTACTAAGGTGATTTGATCAAACTGTGGAACAGGCAAGGTTGCTTTTTCTAATGTCATGCGTTTAAGCCAAATTAAATGTTCAGTTATCACTAGATGTAAGGGTGATGCCGTGGGAAATCAAGTTTTAATTGGTTTTGATGTTTTGCACTGCTTGAAATTCAGCCCATGATGGGTAGTGCTGATCAATGCGTGAGGGCTGATAAAGCACTTTGGCAAAGTTACGGGTCATGCATTCAGTGGCTAAGATTTCACCGCTTTTATATTTTTCTTTGCGGTGTCGCCAAATTTCGTTTTGTCGGTAGTAGTCCGTCCCGATTTTTAGGAAGGCATGCTGTTGTTCAAACACATGGTAGACATAGCCTAAATCGGCGGAGCAACGCAGTTCACCTTCTAAACATTTCTCACTAAACCACAGCCGAATTTGAAAGCTATGCGGGGTGGGGTTGTAAAATTGATAATCGATATAGTTATAAAAAATTGCAGCGCCACTACCAAATGGAAGTACACGACCATGATCTGGGAACGGGTCAAAGGAATGCTGTGAACGTTGTACCACTTGTAACGGGCTATGCAAGACAAGCCAGTGAATGAGATTGGCAATTTGGCAAATACCGCCACCAATACCACCGCGTGCTTGACCAAAGCTGAGTTCCATTCCCTCGACATAGCCTTTTTGAGTTGTTGGTTGTCCCACCAACTGACAAAAAGAAAACGTTTGTTGTGGATGGATTAAAATCCCGGAAATACACGGACTGGCAATTTTAAGATTGATGACTTTATTGTATTGCCACTGCTGATCGCTGTCGCCTAATTTACGAATCAGAACGGACTGATGCTTTTTGACGCGAAAAGCCAAAGGGACGTCAGAAAATGAATGGGCATAGTCTTTCCCATCTGTTTTCCACTGCCAATAGCGCATCATACGTCGGCTACGCGTGGCCATGAAATAAAGCAGGGGATGGTATTGGCTGATAGGTTTGCTTAAAAATAAACGCAAAAAGTTCATGTTGGCCCTATGAAAAAAGGTGCTAGGACACATTAAGCCCTAGCACCTTTTTCATCATTTACTCAGTTTTCGCTTTTGCATTTGATTTTTTCTTTTTAGGTTTCGACTTTTTCTTCACTTTATCTTTAACCTTTGTTTCAGACTTTGATGAAGATTTTTTACCAGGCTTTTTGCTGTAGGAGCTAGGTTGGGATTTATCTTTTTTGCGTCGTATGGGCTGGTCTCCGCTGTTACTGGGAGAGGTGTTTGTCGACTCGCTGAAGACTTCTTCTTTACTTTCGCTTCGTGTTGTTTTGGCTTTGCCAACACGGGGCGCTCGACTACGTATGGGCCGACCACCATGTGAGAGTTGCTGCAATAATTCAAAATCAATTTTGCGGTCTTCTAAATTCACTGCTGCAACTTTGATTTTCACTTCATCGCCCAAGCTAAAGCTTTGACTGCGTGCTTGCCCAATCAAGCTCTGACTTGGTTGGTCATAGACAAAGTAGTCATCACCCAGTTGGCTGACATGGATCATGCCGTCAACATATAAGTCTTTGAGTGTCACAAACAGACCAAATTCTGCCACTGCAGAAATGGTGCCGACAAACTCTTCACCCAAATGCTGCTGCATATAATGGCATTTCAACCATGTGGTGACAGAGCGAGATGCTTCATCTGCACGACGTTCAGTCGCCGAGAAATGTTGACCAGCATCATCCAAAGCAGCCCCTGAAAGAGGTGCAGGTTTATGTTTTAACTTGGCTTTAATCGCACGGTGTAACAACAAGTCTGGGTAGCGACGAATTGGAGAGGTGAAGTGCGTATAGGCTTCATATGCCAAACCAAAGTGCCCCGCGTTATTCGCGCCATAGTAGGCTTGCATCATTGAACGTAACAGTACGGCATGGATACTTGGTGCATCAATACGGTCTTTGGTTGCATCAATCACGGCTTGGTAGTCTTTCTGAGTCGGCTGTTCTGGGAACGGTAGACCTAGCAGTTTGACAAAGTCGCGTACTTTTTGAATACGTGAAAACTCAGGTGGTTCATGAATACGGTATAACATTGGCACATCATGTTGTAGCGCATATTCAGCCGCTGCTACGTTTGCCAACAACATACATTCTTCAATCAGTTTATGCGCATCATTACGCGTACGAGGTAAAATTTCCTTAATGCCGCCCAGCTCATCAAATGTCATGTAAGTTTCAACGGTTTCAAATTCCATGGCATGACGTTCTGCACGTAAACCTTTGAGGACTTGATAGAGTTGGAACAGGGTGTTCAAGGATTTGCGAACATCACGGTCTTCAGGAATGGCACTGCTGTCGCCGTCAAAGTACTGGGCAACATTGGTATAGGTTAAACGTGCTTTTGAGTGCATCACAGATGGGTAGAACTCAAACTTGGTGACCCGACCTGCACGTGACAGGTTTAAATCACAGACCATACATAGACGGTCTACATGCGGATTGAGTGAACATAAGCCATTCGAGAGGGCTTCAGGCAACATCGGTAAAACAAAGTGCGGGAAATACACCGATGTACCCCGTTCTTGAGCTTCATCATCCAGTGGTTTGCCTGAACGGACATAGTGACTGACATCCGCAATGGCCACCACCACACGGTAACCGCCGCCTGGACGTTTTTCTGCATAGACTGCGTCATCGAAGTCGCGTGCATCTTCACCATCAATAGTGACTAAGGCTAAATCACGTAGGTCAATACGACCTTCACGGTCTTGCGCTGAAGGCTCTTTAAAGCTCTCTGCTTCTTTAATGACTTCTTCTGGGAACTCATACGGCAAACCAAACTCTAAAATGGTTTGCGGAATAATAATTTCAGTATCGGCCTTGTCTGCCATCGATTGCACAATATGACCTGTCGCCAACTCATCTTTGGTTGGGTAGTCATCAATTGCAACACGAACCGAATCGCCCACTTTGACTTGTGCGTGTTCGATTAACTCTTTTTCTAAAGTAATCGGTTGGTGCGTATTCGGATTTGCTGGTTGAATAAAGTATTCACCATCATGTATTGATACTTTACCAATAATTTGCTTCACACGGTGTTGCACTACCTCAGTAATAAAGCCCCAAGCTTTACCTTTGCGGTCTACTGAGGTTTGACGCACTTTAACACGGTCACCATTAAACACTTGGCGCAGTTCGCGTTCAGGTAGAAGTAAGTCTTCATGACCTGCAATATTCGCCGTGCCAAAGCCTTTACTGTTGATGTAAACCGTTGCTTCATGTTCAGGTTGCTCTTCGGCAATTTGAAACTTGAAGCCATCTTTCATCAGTTGACCATCACGAACCATCGCAATCAGACGATGGCTGAGTGCTTCAATGCTTTTTTGATCTGCAATTTCAAAAATTTCGACCAAGTCCGCATGCGATAAAGCCGTCTTTTTTTCTTCGATGGTTTCTAAAATGAGCGTGCGGCTCGGAATAGGGTTGTCATAACGTTCAGCTTCAGCTTTTGCTTCAGGATCGACCCAATTTTTCATAATGTCTTTGGCTGTATGTCAGTAGATAGGATTAGCATAAGTCATGCGAAGACAGACTGCACGCAAATGATTGCAATATTGTGTTTTATGTCGGCAATTTAGAATATCTGCTGTTTTATTCAACATGCAGATGTAGAGAAAAGAATAAATTCTGCTGAATCCGCTCTAAATTGTTTAAAAAGTATTTAATTGAACGAAAATATGCAAAAAATTGAGTGTCTGTGCTTGCAGTGCTAGCATGAAGTTTGTATTATGGCCGCACGTTACGGTGAGATGGGTGAGTGGCTGAAACCACATCCCTGCTAAGGATGCGTACGGGTAACTGTACCGAGGGTTCGAATCCCTCTCTCACCGCCAAATTTACTTATGTCGCGCTCATAGCTCAGCTGGATAGAGCACTTGGCTACGAACTAAGGGGTCGGGAGTTCGAATCTCTCTGAGCGCACCAATAAGTAAACTGTATGTAACGTATCGCCTGAATTGGCACACAAGTAATGCGCTCATAGCTCAGCTGGATAGAGCACTTGGCTACGAACTAAGGGGTCGGGAGTTCGAATCTCTCTGAGCGCACCAACTTGAACAATCAACCGCACATGTTGCGGTTTTTTTGTGTCTGATTGTTTTATATTTGAAAAATATTAATTTCTCAAAAATGTAATTAATGTGATTGCAATTAAATAGCAGTAACACATACAGATTGCGAGAATAATAGTTTTATTGATCTTTTTTTGCATTTTAATATTTTGAGGAATGCTATCGGAAATCTGAAAAGATGCCACAGATCCGAAGAATAAATAACTTATAAATATGAGTATGAGTGAAATCCATAAACTATTTTTTTTATTAGAAATAGAGTTTTGATCATCTGGAGGTGTAGTTAAATAATTAAATGTTTGTTGGCGATTATTTTGATCTATGAAAACGATGTCTTTTAAATGTAGTGAAGTATATCGCCCTGTCCGTTTATGTATTTGAGCATAAAAAAGTACGCTTTCAACTTTTATTTCAGATGAATAAGCTAATTTACAGATATTTTTTAGTTTGTTGGTGCAAAGTTGAGAATAAAATACGTCACCATTCTGGCTTATATATAGGTTTTTACGATTATCTCGAAATTTTGACACGGTAAAAAAATAGTTTGAATTCATATGCCTTTCAAATACGTGCCATTCGTTTGAGTGTAAGCTTTCAATATGTCGAACTTGATTTTTTATTGTTTTAATAGAATAGCCAATGACGATGAGCAGGATAAGTACAGATGCTATTGCTGGTCCAATTTTACTCATGTTTAAAGTTGATTGATCTGTTTGATTTGGCATTTGTATCTTAAATTAATTTTATGTAATTCTTCTATTTGATTATAAAGAATCTCATACTAGTTGTGGTTGCTGGGCAGAGTAAAACTTGAAGTGCGACATAAACCACCTAATTAATTTAAAGGGTTTATGGAGTATATAAAATTGTCATACCATCATCTTAACTTTGAAGATCGTACTGCATTAATGCTTGAGTCAAG